>JBLHNW010000036.1:0-14940 GCA_047622205.1 Paraglaciecola sp. | reverse complement strand
CAGGGTTGGTTTACTAAAAATGGAGATTAGAAATAGCCTCCGTCAGTTTTTGATTGATCGGTTTCCCTCAGCCAGTCCCTTAACCCAAGACAAAGACAACCGGTATAGAATAGAAAAAGGGCATTTTCCCCTGCCCTTTTTCAGTTTGCTAAAACAACTGATATCACCGTTTATAAAACGTGGGCGTTCCGTCAGTTTTTACCAGACAAGAAAGTTTAACCAAACCTTTAGCTTTTTGTTTTACAACCATTTTAACCATTGCGCCCTTCAGGCCATTATTCCAATCAACTCTACTGATGTTCCTTCTATAGTTCGCTTTTTTATCCATTGCATCAATGGAGTCATCTCCGTATCTTTTTATCGCCTTATCTCGGCACATTTCCGCTGCTTGTTCCTTTATCTCCACCTTTGTTAACGCTAGTTTGGCAACAACAGTCTGGCCATACAAAAGGTTTAGCAAACATGCCGTTGCTATTAGCTTAATCATATTTATCATTCTGCTCTCCAACTTAAACTTATATTTAAACAATTTTAATATCTTTTAAAATATTAAGTTCCATAAAGGAGCCCAACTGCAGGGTTTCATAATGGAACCTGTCAAGTTAAATTAGCAAAAACACCTAGTTTATTTGCGAGGAATTGAAGATGCGTTGTGAAGAAACATACACACAGACTGTTCAGTAGCGAAATCTACATCTATTTTCGGTGACCGATGGACCCTGTTGATTTTACGTCAGATACTTATGCGGATAACGAAATTTTCAGATATTCAGCAAACACTTGGGATCACCAAACACAGACTGACTGACAGACTAAATCGCTTAATTGAAGACAAAATCATCTTTTAGCAACTCTATGATGAGAACTATAAACGTTACGAATATAGATTAACTGGTGAACTACCCACCGACGCCACCTCGTGTCGATCAATGGGCTTCAACAGTTTAGTTTTTGACAACTAAGCTGCTTCTTTTTGCTCAGTTCCCACATCAAACTTTGATAGCTCAAAGACTTTCGTTTTAGCAGATGATTTCTTCTGAGGTTTGGGGATTACCCTGGTGACTATCCAAGCCGCCATTAAATCTTTTTCGCCTGTATCTGCAACTGACTTAGCTGCGGCAAAATCCCTACACTGCATCAAGCCGCAACTTTCACAGGAGAATTCTCAAACACTATGATGTCACTGGTCTTGGCTATCGAACAGCTTATTTCGTGAGCGAACGCCAGGCGTTGGCGAGATATATTTCCGTGAAGTTTATTTAAGCGTGCTTTGGTTTTATGCCAGCGACTTGAGCCTTTCTTTCGACGACTCAACTGGACTTGAATTTGCTTTAATTTCGTTGATGCTTTTTTAAAAGCTCTTGGGGTTTTAGCGTACCAACCGTTTGAGCCAACAATCGTGTACTGACTGTTGATGTCATATCCCACAAGTGTTGAAAGCACTTTCTTTGCAGCCTGACACTCCACTTCCTGAGTCAGCGAAACATACCATTTGCCGTGACGCAACTGGACGGTGGCGGTCTTGATTATGCTAGCCAACTTGCGGTGCAAAACAATCGGTACTTTGCCGGCTTTCGGAATACTAATAGCACCTTTTTCAATGCGGACGCAGTTTGAATTATTAACGCAACGAAAGCTGTCATCGTGTAGCTTTTTCAGTTTAAAACTGATCTTGAATGTCGGAAACCGCTGAAGCCTTCCTTTATTGAATGCATTTTTCAAGGCAGCTTCAAAATCACGAGCAACTTGCTGTGCAGCTGCTGAATCAAATGCTTTAAGCCATGAGAATTCTTCAAATCCTTTCAAGTCTTTTAATAACGCGGCCATTTCACTGTAAAACAAAAAGGATTTATCATACCGATATCGACGCATATTTTCAGACAACAACAAGTTCCATACGCCACGGGCGTATGAACCAAACTCAATGAGCTTAGCCTCTTGTTCTTCTGTCGGCTTGAGCCGAAAGTTGTATCTGAGCGTCTTTTTCAAATACTGTATAGACTACTGTATAAGTCAAGGTTGTCAAGTGGAATACCAAACCTTAATAAAGGCATCGACCTTTATCAGATATTCATCACTATCGGGCAATGGGGCGATAAATGGGAATCAGATTCAGACGGTCCGCCAATTGAGTACGTTCACAAAGATTGTGGCCATGTGGCGAACCCAACACTTTGTTGCTCTTGTTGTGGAGGAAAATTAACGGCGACCAATATTTCAGTGAACCTAGGCCCAGGACTAGAAAAAAAGCTTGCGAGGGACGAGTTAAGTGATTTGGATAAAAAGCTCTATAGTCAGTTTTTTCCGAATTTGGATTCAAGTAGCGTAGAAAAATCAGTGAAATAAAAAAGGCGCGACGACCCACACCTCACCTTTTTATTTTTGCCTGGCAATAAGATCTACATCTTTTCCATGATTGCTATACCGAGCAGTTCCAGACCAGATTTCAAGGTTCTGGCGGTAAGCCCAGCCAACATCAGACGACTATCTCGAACCTCTGGCAGAATACCATCTTTGAGCATCGGGCACGCTTCATAAAAACTCATAAACAAACTAGCGAGCTCGTAAAGATAGGTACATAACACATGTGGGGTGGCTTCCGCTGTTACCTGGTTAATAGCTTCAACATATTGCAGTATCTTCACTGACAAGACTTTTTCTTGCTCAGCTACGATCTGAATAGGTGTATTTAATTCAGCAGCGTCAAGCCCTGCTTTGCGGAAAATACTTTGCACTCGAGTATAGGCGTATTGTAAATATGGGGCTGTATTACCTTCAAAACTAAGCATGCTATCCCAACTAAACATGTAATCAGTTGTTCGGTTTTTACTTAAATCAGCATATTTCACTGCACCGATACCAACGATACTTGCAATATCCTTGCGCTCTGCGTCACTCAAATCGGATACACGCTGATCAATTAAAGTTTGTGCTCGTTCAACCGCTTCGTCTAACAAGTCAACTAACTTAACCGTGCCGCCAGTTCGGGTTTTAAAAGGTTTGCCATCTTTGCCTAACATCATGCCAAAAGGGCAATGTTCATAGCTTTGCTCAGACTTCATAAAACCAGCTTCGCGAGCCACTATTTCAGTTTGCTTAAAATGTAAAGCCTGACGAGCATCGGTGAAAATCAAGGTGCGATTAGCGTGTAAAGTACCCGAACGATGACGTATTGCGGCTAAATCAGTCGTGGCATACAAATAGCCTCCACCTGTTTTCTGTACAATATAAACAGCCGGATTGCCGTCCTTGTCAGCCAGTTCTGGGATAAATACTACTTGTGCTCCCTGGCTTTCAACAGCAACACCCTTAGCCTGCAATTCACTAATAACATTAGCCAAGTCAGCATTGTAGGCACTTTCACCCATGATATCTGTGCGACTTAGGCTAACGCTTAGCTTTTGATATACTTCTTCGCTGTGGGTAATAGAAACATCGATAAAGTTTTGCCATAACTGCATACAATGCTCATCACCCCCTTGAAGTTTTACCACATAGTCACGGGCGCGGTCGGCAAATCCTTCTTCATTGTCGAAGCGCACTTTTGCTTCGCGATAAAAATCTTCTAAATCTGATAAGGCCGTTTCAGCAACTTGATTGGCAGCAAGTTTGTCGCTCAAATGCGCGAGTAACATACCAAACTGAGTGCCCCAGTCACCCATATGGTTTTGACGAATAACCTTGTGGCCCATAAATTCCAAGGTTTTAACCACTGCGTCGCCAATAATGGAAGAGCGTAAGTGGCCTACATGCATTTCTTTAGCTAAATTTGGCGCTGAATAGTCAACTACCACTGTTTGGGTGTTTTCTTGCTCAATATTCAGTCGTGGATGATGTGCAGCATTGCTTAATTGTTCAGCAAGCCACAAGGGGTTTAGATGAATATTAATAAATCCAGGGCCTGCAATTTCAAGCTTGTCGGCAATACCACCCAGTTCGACTGCATCAACAATGCTCTGGGCGATATCTCTGGGCTTCTGTCTGAGTACCTTAGCTAAGGCCATAGCACCGTTAAATTGATAGGCACCAAATTCGGGGCGCGTGCTTCTGCTCAGTGGAGCAGGAGAATTTTCTGGAGCGCCTATTTTTTCCAATGCAGCTTTAAATTTTTCTAATAAAATTGTGTGTAAATTCATTTTTGTCTTAGCTTAACTCTGTTTGAAGTTGTTTCAATGTTCTCTGGTCTTATGGAACTCAATGTCTGGATATCTTTCCTGTGACAAGGACAGATTCACCATAGTGGGCGCGATATAAGTTAAATTATCTCCCCCATCCAAAGCTAAGTTCACCTCTGCCTTGCGGCGAAACTCATCTAGTTTTCTTTCGTCTTTGGAGTACACCCAACGCGCTGTTGATACATTGATATGTTCATATAGTGCATCTACGTTGTACTCGCCTTTTAGTCGTGCCACTACAACGTCAAATTGCAGCACACCTACTGCACCGACAATAAGGTCATTATTTTGTAAAGGCCGGAAAACCTGCACTGCACCTTCTTCAGAAAGCTGTATAAGACCTTTCAATAACTGTTTTTGCTTAAGGGGATCACGTAAACGAATACGTTTAAACAATTCAGGAGCAAAATTAGGAATACCCGCAAAGCGGAATTTTTCACCGGCAGTAAAGGTATCACCAATTTGAATAGAGCCATGATTATGCATACCAATAATGTCACCTGCATAGGCTTCTTCCAATACATCCCTATCACCTGCAAAAAAGGTCACTGCATCTGTAACACGTACATCTTTACTGATACGACTATGATGCATTTTCATGCCTTTTTCGTATTTACCTGAGACAATACGGCAAAAAGCAATACGATCACGGTGTTTGGGATCCATGTTTGCTTGGATTTTAAATACAAAACCGCTGAATTTTTGTTCTTTGGGATCCACATTACGTTCGCTTGTTGCTCGTCCCTGGGGCTGTGGAGCCCACTCGATAAGTCCATCAAGCATATGGTCAACACCAAAATTACCCATGGCTGTACCGAAATATACGGGAGTCAATTCACCCGCAATAAACTCATCTAGATCGAATGCGTGTGACGCTCCCTGCACTAATTCAAGCATGTCCCGTAACTCATCGGCATAATGGCCAAGCGCTTTATCAAGCTCTGGATTATGCAAGCCCTTGATAACCTGACGCTCCTGGATCGTATGCCCCATCCCGCTTTGATATAGAACCGTTTCATCAAGTAAAAGATGGTAAATCCCTTTAAATTCTTTACCTGTTCCAATCGGCCAAGTGATAGGTGCACATTTTATTTTGAGGACATCTTCAACCTCATCGAGTAAATCGATTGGGTCACGGGTCTCCCGGTCGAGCTTATTCATAAAAGTTATGATGGGAGTGTCACGCAAGCGCGCCACATCCATTAATTTAATGGTTCTCGCTTCTACCCCTTTTGCCGCATCGATTACCATCAGACACGAGTCTACTGCAGTTAAGGTTCTATAGGTATCTTCAGAGAAATCTTCATGTCCAGGCGTGTCGAGTAAATTAATCAGGTGATTTTTATAGGGAAACTGCATAACAGACGTGGTGATTGAAATCCCCCTTTCCTTCTCCATCTCCATCCAGTCTGATTTGGCATGTTGACCGGACTTTTTACCTTTAACCGTCCCTGCCTTTTGCAAGGCATTACCAAACAACAACACTTTTTCAGTGATAGTTGTTTTACCGGCATCCGGATGGGAGATAATCGCAAACGTGCGACGTTTATCAACTTCTTGCTGAAATGACATTTGAGACTCTAATCTATATAAATAACGACAAACAAAAGTGGCCGCGCATTGTATATGACCAGCAGCCAAAAGTCCCTGATTTGATATGATATGATTTTGTGTTTAGGTCGCTCCCCTTCATATAACAGAAGCACAGAACACAAAAAAGTTCTTTATCGGCACGATAATAATCAGCTAAAACCAAATATACTTAAAATTTCTGTTTACTCATGTAGCTGATTAAATTATATTCAAGGTAGGTAATATTTTTACCAGTCATAATCGCCTTTTAGTTTTTTAGATATTGCAGACGGAACCTAATTGCTATGTCACGAAGAAATAAGTTTAGCGGTGCCCAGCTCAAGATTTTACGCAAGGAGTCTGGTTACACCCAGGAAGAGTTAGCCCACCGTGTCGGCATTAGCCGAGAAACGGTTTCTGCCATAGAAAACGACAAACCGGAGACCATGAAAAACATTGGTGTAGAGGTAATCAGCAAGTGGTGGTCAGTCTGCAGACAAAAGGCTTCAGAACAAACACGCGAATCATTTTTCTCAACAGTAATGGATTATTTCGGCTTTAATCCAGGCTAATGTTACTTCGTGCTTACCTTCCAAAATTCATAACAGCCCTCTTTGGAGGGCTTTTTATCGCGACAGGCATTCTCACCTTCGGTAACGCGATGATTTTTGACCGACTTTTTATTGGTGTACTTATTTTTACAGCTATAGTTTGTCGGAGTAATATAAATGTTGTCGGGATCATAGCTATTTTGGCCCTGGAACGTTTACTGGAAGAGTTTCTATGGTTTTCAGTTATCGATCAATTTTATAATATCTGGCAAATGAAAATAGTCATTTACGCAGGTCTAGCGTGGATGCTGTATAAGCTGTGGTATGACACTATGGTCAAAATAGTCCTACCCTTCATACTCCTTTCCGTTGCAGCAGAATTCTATTGGTACTTCATCGATTATGAAAAAATACCAGGAATTTATTGGTACAACATCATTATCGGTCTGAATTTGCTTACTCGGTATCTACTGTTCTCTCGAATGGAATTAACTGAGTCAATAACAAGTAAGTCTGCAGAATCAATCAATCTCGATTGGGTTGTATACCAAATTACTCGTTTGTATATAGTCATAGAAATTCTGAACATATCTGAGTACTTAATAAGACATTTGCTTACATATTCCAACATTCAATTAATCTACAGTAGTTATCCATATTTATTGCATTCAATATCGACATTTACCCTTTGGGTCGTATTTAATGAGACAAATAAATTGATAAAATCACGTTTCGTTAGCGCCTAATTTTTCCTCTATTCTAAAAAAATATATTCCTCTATGGTAAGCTAAAGTGAACGCTTACCATATAGCCCCCCTTTCGAGGAAATAAATAATGAAATCAATTAAAACTATAGTTTTTACAATAGCTTATGGAATCACCATGATTGGGAGTAGCAGTTCTGAATTTCCAACTGGAACCATACCTACTAGTGCTAAACAAGTGCCCCCCATGTTTATCGCTACAGGTGCTAAACAAGTACCACCAATGCTCATTGCTACCGGCGCTAAACAAGTGCCACCAATGCTCATTGCTACAGGCGCTAAGCAAGTACCACCAATGCTCATTGCTACAGGCGCTAAGCAAGTACCACCAATGCTCATTGCTACAGGGGCTAAACAAGTGCCACCGATGCTTATTACTACCGGTGCTAAACAAGTGCCACCGATGCTTATTGCAACCGGTGCTAAACAAGTGCCACCAATGCTTATTGCTACCGGCGCTAAACAAGTGCCACCAAACTCTGAAAATGATTTGGAAGTATTGCGAATTGTCTAAAGTGTCTTACCTTGACTTTAGGTCCAGTGAACCATGAAGTGGGCCTGCTTAACCTTTGTGATTTAACCTAATGTCCTTAGTGACTAAAAATGAGTTACTTTTTTACCACAAAAAATCAATAACTTAGCGATTTATTGTATAATTAATTCACCATGTGGAATGCAATCCACATTTGTTGTTTTAGACTCTGTTTCGACAATAGAAAACAGAGTCTTACATCTTTTCAGTATGTGCTTGGCTCTGTTGTAGTTTCAATAACGATGAGGGAAAAAGCATGTATATTACTGGTGCAGATTTACGTAAAATGAGACAAGAAGCAGGCCTAACCACGGTTAAAATGGCAAAGCTTGCAAATGTTAAAACAAGAAAAACGTATGAAAATTGGGAAAAAGAGATTGGCAGCCCTAGCATGAATCAATTTATTGCTATGTGTGTTGGTTGCAATTATAACTCTTCCAAATTTGTAAAACTTGCAGTGGAAAGACAAGATACTACAGACCAATTGAATATAAGCTCAGCACGCCGCTAAACCTATAGAAGCCAAATAGCATGAAGTCCGCTGGGCTTCATGGCTCTTTTATACAAAGAGCTTTAAACATGGCCTGCTATTTCAAAAATAAGCTAATATTTTGTCGATTTTATTAAGCTAGGCGCCGTTCCCCTTAATAATTTATTAGATTATTTTTGTCTATGTATATACCATTTTTTGAGTTTTTTTGACGACCAATTAAAAGCAATAACATTCTGTTTATTGCTCTGTGTATCCTGACCAGATCATACTTCAAATAAATAGTTTGGACCTACAATCCCCTGATATTTTGACATTAAGATTTTGAGTATTCCATAACTAAATTCAACGAGATAATTGTCATTAAGATTATTTAGCGACTGTATACTTCATCATCAACGCATCCTCACGGCCAGATTCGCTTAGATAGTAATTTTTGCGATGTTCTACCAGAATAAAACCTGCATTCTCGTATAAATGAATAGCGAGATGATTTGACTGACGCACCTCCAACCAAATTGTTGCTACTTCTTGTTTCTCACATTGTTGCAGGAAATGTTTAAGGATCTTGTTTCCCCATCCTTCACTCTGGTGTTCCGAATGGACACCGATATCCATCAGCGTGGCTTCGTCCAGCACTCTCAAGCAAATGTAATAACCAATGGTAACGTCATTTCGGTCTAATTTGTACGCGAAGTAAGGAGACTCAATACAATCCGCAAAAACCTTTTCAGACCACGGATTGAATTGCCCTTCGCGATGTATCGCATAAGCTCTGTGATAATTTTTTATGTGTATCTGAAAAAACTCAACATCCATACTCTCATCCTGCTTGTTAAGGGAATAGATGACAACTTTGTAATAGCTTCCACAAATGTTTTTTTGCCTCTGGCGAAGATAATATGGATAAATCCGGGGTGCTCAAAATCGTTCCATCAAGCCCGGCCTCGGGTGCTATTTTCCAAGCCATTAAATAGTCAGCATAATCTTCTATCTCGCCATTAGAGACGGTTATCAACGCATTTAGCGGTATGTTTAATGTGTTCAAGACATCTTTTATGATCGGATGTGCAGATTGCGTTGTTGTAATTTGCAAAAGTACGTGTTCTGGAATTGATTTAGCTTGCTTACTATTTTGAATCTCTACTGATTCAGGCCGCTGAGGAACCCCATCTTTACTGCTGCCCTGTGAAGAATTAGTTTCATCCTTATTAGTATTATAATTTGTATCAGAAACATCGGCAGATGTTTCTACCTGCTGCCAACATGATATACCCATCTCGCTCAGGGTAGCGCGCTGATATTCGGAAAGAGAAAATATGGTTTTGCTATTCATAGGATAAGATTATCACGAAAATTCAAGCTTGGGAGTGAAAGGCTTTGTGATCCAGAAAAATTTGGCAGGGGCGGAGGGATTCGAACCCCCAACCATCGGTTTTGGAGACCGCTGTTCTACCAATTGGAACTACGCCCCTGCTGAGGGGCTGAATTATACTTATGCGTTTCAAAAGGTAAAGCGCTTTTACCTGTGAAATTTTTCTGAAACAAACGAGTGAACACTTTTCAAACAATCTGATTCAATAATGAGGATGTTGACTTGCTGCTGTGTACCAAAGCTTATTAGTGAGCTCAACTAATGGTTTCATAACTAATACCTCACTAACCACATCCGATAGCTTTTGACCTGTCTTCAAAGCATATGCAGCATATAAACTCGCTTCATCGGTTTTACTCAAACCGTTGATTGCTATGCTTGAGGCGATGTCAAAGTAAGGGGAGGACAACGCACAATATTCCCAGTCGTAAATCATAACGGGATCACTTACTGTGAGATGATTGAAAGCTAAATCGTTGTGACAAAGAGTGCGGCGCGAATCACAGCTTTTTTTCCACAGCGCGGAAAATTCCTCCCTCATACAATCCGCAATGCCAGCTCTGCCAATTAATTTTTCATAATGTACCCACTGATCGGGCAAATTTAATGGCGGAGCTTGAATTTGAATACTATGTATATGAGCCAAAGCTTCTGCTAATCGGTTGGTTTTTCCCAAATTTGATAATGTCGAGTTTTCCAGTGTTGGGCTATCTATCCACAGATCTATTTGAAAATTTTGTAACTTGCCCAGATAAATTGGTAGTGGGGTTAATTTAAGAGCCGCCAATTGTTGTTGCAGATTAAATAAGGCCACGCGATCCAACATAGCAACACGATCAGATTCAAAAGTTTTAACGAAATATTTGTCGACTCCCGAAGTCAAACAGTAACTGCTATTCACGGTTCCGCCATTAAATGCAGTCAGCTTAAAATCCACATGAATAAACCCCAAACTAGCAATTTCATCAGTTAACTTTTCAATGTTAGCGGTTAAGTTACGCAAGTTGTGGCCCTTGTTGTTGGCGGCGCCAGCTAAAATAGCCATAAATAGCGAAACCCAAATATGCGATAAAAAGTAGTCCGGTAGGCTGCATATCTTTTGAAAAATATAAAAACGATGCGAATGTATTTATCACCATCCAGTACAGCCAATTCTCTAAAACCTTATGAGCTATCAAAACTGTTGTAAAGACACTAAATACCGTTATAAATGCATCCAGATACAAGTAATCTGCATCCAAAAAAATACTCGCAAACTGGCTCAATACAACTGAGATAATAATTAATAATACTATCCATGAAGCGTGGCGGCGGATTGGCCAGGATTGAACTGTAATCTGCCCAGTTGATTGCTCTTGCCATTTAAACCAACCATATACAGCCATCAACAAATAGAAAGCATTGAGTGCAGTGTGAAACGGTAAGGCAACTTCCCAGAATAACCAGGTGTAAATCCCGGTACTAATTAATGCACAGGGCCAACACCATATATTTTGATGGGCGGCCAGCCATACATAGGCCAGTGCAAGTATCACAGCAATCATTTCTGCCCATGATGGAGTCGCAAGCTGTTTAAAAAACTCTAGGAATGTATCATCCATTAAATATGACTAGCCATTTTGTCGCCGTTTAGATATTTACAGACAAAAACCGCCTGACCAATTTCCTGATGAACTCGTAACATTTCTTCCCCCAGAATCTGCATTGTCGGCAAATAGTCGCCAGCAACTATTGTACTGGTTGCAGAACTTGAAACATTCAGCTCAGAATAACTATTCAGTCTGTCAATAAAGCTTTGAATTGGCTCGATATACTGCTCTTTAAGAGGGTACATTGAAATTTCAGCGACTAGTTTCATCCCGTTTTCCTCAATCAAAATTGATAATTTGCGCTAACCCCCACTTGACGACCATCACCAAGTTGAAAGTACGGTTCAGGCGTTTCGTAGAAATCTCGCGGATCATTACTGAAGCCACCAAATCCCCGTACATAATAAGTTCGGTCAAATACGTTTTTGGCCCACAGGGACAATACCCATTCATCAAGATCGTAACTAAGCGCGGTGTTTACCAAAACATAAGATGGTGACAATTCGTCATGCCCATCCGAAAATCTGAACTCATCTTTCCCATCCGCTTCAACCCGCCATACAAGGCTTTCAAGCAAGTTTAATTCTGCACTTATATTAAAGGTGTAGCGTGGGGATTGTGCCTGATCCTTTTTTTCAGAAAAACTACCATCCGCTTGCTCGTATCGTTCAATAGTCGCATCAAGCCAGCCCAAATTAGCACTTAAGGACAGCATATCGTTAACCTGCCAGCCAGATTCTAACTCTACACCCCAATTTGTGCCGATATCTGCATTACTGATTATATCGACAAAACCAGTAGTACCATCTTCTCGGAGGAAGGTCGCAAAGTCACTTACCTGGGTGTCTTCTCTATCCATATAAAAAATGGCTAGACGAACAAACGCGTCATAATTTATAAAGTTCCCTTTAACGCCGAGTTCGTAGTTCCAGTTGTATTCCGCATCGAAAATCCTACCTTCAGCAGTCAAACGTTCGTCAGGATTAAAGCCTGCTGCTTTATATCCTCGTGACAGACTTACATAAACCAAGGCATTATCAATGCTGTAATCCAGTGCCAATTTACCGCCTAAAATCGTATCAACTATTGACTCTGAAAAACCATTACTATCTTGGTAGTCGATATCGAAGTGATCAGTACGAAGACCAAAACGCAGGCTCATATGCTCAGATAGACTGGTATCTGTTTGAGCATATAAAGCATAATTACTTTGCTGATAAATGCTGGAAAAATCAGCATCTGCAAAGGTATATTCCCGTAGCAAAGTTTCATCTGTTGACTTGGCATAGAGTCCAACCACCCAATTTGTTGAGTCATTAAATAGGGCTGAACTTGGGTTCGAAACTGCTCTTATATCACTGGTTTGAGTGTCGCGTTGACGAAAATAATGATCGGTAGATGAATATTCCCATGGATGAAAACCAACAAAGGTCCAGTCTTCGTCATAACCATAGGCTAAATCAGAATCAGCTTTGTTTAGTATCACTGTGACATCACCCCAAGATAAATTGGCCTTAGACTTAAGACCAAAGGCATGAGTGAGTTGTCGATCGAAACCTGGCTCATCAGTACTGGTTTTACCATCATTATCCAATGAAAACGCATCGTAGCCGTTATCAATATCAAAATACTGATAACTAAGATCAAAGCTAAGATCATCAGAGGCAACATATTTAAGTTTTAGTCTTGACGTAAACTCGTCCAAATTATCTGTGTCATCGCGCCCGAGATGAATATTTTGAATAAACCCGTCACTTTTATATTGTTGTATAGCTGCTCGATAAAACAATTTATCAGTAATCGCATCGCCGTATGCTGCACCTAAACTCCAAGTGTTGTTTTGAGCCACCGAAAGCGCAATCTTGCCGTCTTGTTTACCCGTAGCCTCAACGGTTTTTACCTTGATAACACCTGCCAAGGCGCCAGCACCAAACTCAGTCGCTTGGGGACCACGCAAAATTTCAACTTGTTGAACATCAAATAATGTTCCTATTCCTGCGATACCGGAAAAATCTATATCGTCTACAACAAAACCAACTGAGGGGTTAATCGGTTCGGCAAACTGACTTCTTTCACCTATTCCACGAATCTGGATAAAACGTCCGCGAGAAGCGCCACTAGCGAAATTCACATTCGCTGCAACATTCAGAATCTCTTCTAAATGCTGGGCATGACGTGACGTAATTAATTGTTCATCAATGACACTCACACTGGCTGCGAGTTTTTGTAAGTTTTGAGTACGAAACCCTGAGCTAACCGTTATCCGTTCAACAGTTTCTGAATCATTATTTGGTGTTTGTTCTTGAGCGATGGCACTAAAACACAGCGGTAAGGTAAGTGCTATTAAAAATAGATTAAATGGCATTTGGATCTCTTCATTAATATTGAAAAGATCCGGCTTTACGGCAGATAAATGGTAAATCTTTCTCTTAGCATCTTGTTAAGCGATACGACCATTCCTACGCCGGTATTATCCGGATCAGGTGTTAGGGTTCTGGTTTCAGACAACAAAACCAATCTCAGCCTTGGGGCACCCCTTGGTAACTAACTTGTTCATGATGTTAGCGATGCGCAGTTTAACAATATTAATTACAAGCGCAAGTCTATATTGTGAACAAGACAACACGCACCATCGGTCGATTTATCCTAAAACCCTTCTTCCTCAATGGTTTGCTGCTCAAGAGCAGCCATCGTTTTACCGTGTGGAACAGCTAATCTAGTTTCAGGATCAACACGTACAAAAACAATATCATCTGCCACACAGATAGTTTTCTTGGTCGCTTTATTTCTAACCAAACAGGTGACTGTTATGGAGGTGATGCCAAGTCGTTTTGTTATTAAGCCAAACTCGACTACATCCCCTTGCATAGCGGGTGATTCAAAGTTTATTTCACCAATATGCTTGGTTACTAAAACGTTGCTTTCTAATTGACAAATTGCATAAATGGCAGCCTCTTCATCTATCCATTCAAGTGCTCTTCCACCAAAAAGCGAGTTTGCATAATTAAGGTCATTTGGCATAACCAGCCGGCGGGACAAAAAGCGCATTCGTATTCCTTATTAACTTTGCTTACACTAGTGGGACAAATTATACATGTTATATACGGATGAAAAGTGGATTTACAAAAGCAAATAAGTCATTGGCTTAATATTCGGACTGAAAAGCTTTGCCACAGGCAGTTACTGATTGTCAGTGGTCCTGAAAAATGGGCTATTGAGCAGGTTGAAAAACTCTTGATTGATTACCAATTAAATTCTTACTTATGGGTGGGGGAAAGAGCTCAGAATCAAACGAAAATAGAGACAAAAACCTATCGAGAGTACCTTGGACAAGAATTCTCAGCTCTAATATACAACTGTTATTCTGGATTTAGGGCGAATGCCATTATGGCACTAAGTGGCACAGTAAAAGCAGAAGGCTTGATGCTACTAATATGTCCTGATTTTAACGCCTGGACAAACTTTGTTGATCCCGAACATAAGCAACGAATATCCTTTGGATATGAATCCTGCCATCAGCAAAGTAATTTCATTAAACACATAATTGGCGAAATTAGCCGTGATACTAGTGTTTCAATACTCACCCCTGAAAAATTAACTGGTGCACCATCGATTCTGCAAACCAAGTATTTTTCCCATCTAACTAATAGTCAATCTGAAGAGCAGACTCAGGCCATTGAAAGCATAGTTCGTACTGCCTTAGGGCACACACATCGCCCATTGGTGCTATCCGCTGACAGAGGGAGAGGAAAATCTTCCGCCCTGGGAATAGCTGCGGCAAATTTAATAAAAAATCATAGAAAAAAAATTATACTGACTGCACCAGCATTCAATACAGTAGATCAAGTATTTAAACATGCCAGGGAATTGCTGCCGGGAGCAAATTTACATA
>JBLHNW010000035.1:0-15239 GCA_047622205.1 Paraglaciecola sp. | reverse complement strand
CGCAAATTGGCCACTCAAGGTGAAACTTTTAGCACTGAAACTTTTCGTTCTCTAAAAGCTACCTATTACAGGATCGCACTGGATTTTGTTGAAACCTATCACAATGATGCAGTTATGAACGGGCTTGAACTTGACATTCATGGTGAGGAAAAAGCAGTAGAATTATTTGCCCAAAATATAATGAAAGCGGGAGAAAGTTTTTTAGATAATCCCATGGAAACACCTTTTATTCCTAGCTGGAACAGAGTAGTTAGCGCTGTACCAGATATTCTTGAGAGATTAAAAGAAGCTGTAGAACTAGATTTCCAGGAATATAACAATACTGCCTCAAAATGACGGATTCAGAGCGAATGGAATGTATCAATTCAGGGCGTCCCCTTGAGAATGTCGTCTACCTTTTGTGAGTTCAATTAAACAGCCAGAAGTGAAGAACCCCAGACGCTGGCTCCTGGGGGTTTTAAAGTCATTTATGCGGCCTTGAGCATTTTTGACTTAGACCCCCTTTCTTTTAAACTTAGGACGCCTACAAATAGTCGCCCTACGTAAATGGCTTTAAACTCCCGCTGAAACGCGCAGTTTGAGGTAGCATGGGTATTTACCAAATAGCGACATTGGGAGAATAAAATGTCCTCAGTTTTTGAACTACTAACTCAGCGGGTTGAACATCATCTGAGCGTTATTTACGCAGGTGTAGAATTAGAAAAGAGTATTACAGAAGTAGCTCAAGATCTTATTTCTACAATGAAACTAGTCGAAAATGATGATCTACAACAACCTTTGCAGCATCACAATGCCTGGGATCAAACTGATGTAGTATTGATAACCTACGGCGATAGTTTAGAACAAACAGAGGTTAATCCTCTGGAAACCTTGCATCAGTTTTTGAATAAATATTGCCAGCATGCAATCAATAGCGTGCATATATTACCTTTTTTCCCCTACAGTTCGGATGATGGCTTTTCGGTAATCGATTATTCAAGCGTTAACGAATCATTAGGTGATTGGAATGACATCCAAAAAATTGCAAGTGACTTTCGACTTATGTCTGATGTGGTCATAAATCATTGCTCTGCTCGCAGTGCGTGGTTCACTAACTTTAAGAGAGGAGAAGGTCCCGGTAGTGATTTTTTTTACACCGGAACACTCGACCAAGATTTATCTCAGGTCGTCCGCCCGCGTACATCTGAGCTGTTACGATTAACAGAAACGGCTAATGGCGAACAGCATGTCTGGTGTACTTTCAGTCACGATCAAGTGGATTTAGATTTCCGCAACCCTAAGGTTCTTGAAACATTTGTATCAATAATTCGCCAATATTTGGATAACGGCATAAGCTTGTTTCGCTTCGACGCAATCGCATTTTTATGGAAAGAGCTTGGCACGACTTGTATTAATCTGGAACAGACGCACGAAGTTGTTCGTTTATTTCGTACACTTATTGAACATGCCCAAGGGGATGCGGTGATTATCACTGAAACTAACATTCCTAATCGTCAAAATTTAACTTATTTTGGCAATGCCAACGAAGCCCATGGGATATATAACTTTTCACTGCCTCCACTGTTGGTTAACAGCTTAATAACGGGTAGCTGTCGTCACCTTAAAAGTTGGCTTGGCAGTATGCCTCCTGCACAGAATGGCACTTTCTTTTTTAATTTCATTGCCTCTCACGATGGAATTGGTCTGCGCCCCGCAGAGGGATTGTTAAACGACAGTGAATTAAGCTCTTTAGTCAACACCATGAAAAATTTTGGTGGAAGAATTTCATGGCGCGCCTCAGAAACAGGTGAGCAAAAAGCTTATGAAATCAATATTGCTTTATTTGATGCTTTGCAAGGAACCATCAAAGGACCTGATAAATGGGGGCTGGAACGTTTTGTTTGTGCTCATGCCATCATGTTTGGCCTGGAAGGTATTCCGGGTATATATATACACAGCCTACTTGGAACCGGTAATGATTACGAGAAAGTCAAAAACACCAGTCATAATCGTTCAATAAACCGCCACAAATGGGATTATTCGCAGCTCGAAGAAAAACTCGCGTCCCCTTATAGTCAACATCATAAATGTCTGGATCGCCTTAGCCATTTATTAACTATTCGCAAAAAACAAATGGCCTTTCATCCTAATGCCACGCAATTTACCCTACAATTAGGAGAGCAAATATTCGGTTTTTGGCGACAAAGTATCAATCGTCAACAAAGTATATTTTGTATTAGCAATGTGAGTCTCGAGAAACAAAAGATCCAGCTATCAGACATAAATCTGATCGGCACCGACAACTGGGTGGATCTGATAAGTACTAAGCAGATCTTTGCAGACCAATGTGAACTTGAATTAATGCCCTATCAGACGATGTGGATAAGTAATATATAACTTACTCCATACGGATTTGAAAAACAAAAAAGCGTGCAATTGCACGCTTTTTTATTTACTCGAGATAGACTTAAGTATCTACTCGCTAGCTGCTGTGTTCTAGGGTGTTTTCTTCAAATGATCAGACACCAAAAACGCCATTTCCAATACTTGATCAGCATTAAGTCTTGGATCACACTGAGTTTTATAGGCTTGTGCCAAGTCTTCATCACTAATTTTATAAGCGCCACCAGTACATTCAGTTACGTGCTGTCCGGTCATCTCTAAATGGATGCCTCCAGCATGAGTTCCTTCAGCTTCGTGAGCGGCAAAAAACTGTTGAATTTCACTTAAAATCGCATCGAAGTTTCGGGTTTTGTAACCATTGGAAGTACTGGTAGTGTTGCCGTGCATAGGGTCAGAACTCCACACAACTTTGCGTCCTTCCTGCTTCACTCGACGTAATAATTTTGGCAAGTTCTGCGCCAATTTATCCGCGCCCATACGTGTTATTAATGTCAATCTGCCGGGAATATTATTGGGATTAATGGCATCAATTAGGCGAATTAAATCGTCCTCTTGCATACCAGGCCCTACCTTTACTCCAACGGGATTGTTGATCCCCCTAAAAAACTCAATATGAGCATGATCTAATTGGCGAGTTCGCTCACCAATCCAAATCATGTGAGCAGAGCAGTTATACCATTCGCCGGTAAGTGTATCCACCCGTGTAAGGGCTTGTTCATAGGGCAGCAGCAAGGCTTCATGAGAAGTAAATAAACTTGTTTCACGTACTGTCGAGTTATTTTCCGCATTTACACCAATAACTTTCATGAACTCAAGGGTATCTTGGATACGTTTGGCCATATCTTGATAGCGATCTTTAAGCGGACTATTTGCCACAAAAGCCATATTCCAGCGATTTACTTCATGTAAATCAGCCAGACCACCCTGCGCAAAGGCACGCAGCAAATTCAGCGTCGATGCAGAACGATGATAAGCGTCCAACATGCGTTGTGGATCAGGCTTGCGTGATTTTTCAGTAAATTCAAAACTGTTTATGATATCACCGCGATAGCTTGGCAAAGAGACACCATCGATGGTTTCAAAATCCCCAGAGCGAGGTTTTGCATACTGGCCAGCCATGCGCGCAACTTTGGTCACCGGACAACGACCAGCAAATGTAAGTACAATTGCCATTTGCAAAATGACTTTAAAAGTATCGCGAATTTTAGGTGCATTAAAATCAGCAAAAGACTCGGCGCAATCACCGCCTTGCAATAAAAATCCGTTGCCTTCAGACACGTCCCCAAGTTGTCGGAATAATTCTCGCGTTTCAGCAGCAAAGACTAAGGGAGGATAGCCTTTTAGGGTCTCTTCAACCTCTTGTAAGTGTTGCTTATCATCATAATGAGGTTGTTGTAATATCGGCTTTTGACGCCAACTATCTGGTTTCCATTGACTCACACAGTATCCTTTTCTTTACATGAAACTAATCATTAAATTAATTACCTCAAATGTTACCGCAAAAACAATATTTATGGCACCCAGATATGCAAAAACAGCAGTTAAATTTGAAAATTTCTAACTTAAATAAGTTTGAAACAAGGATTTCCCCTGATGGTCAATAAAACTGCGTACTTCACAATCAAAAATACCTTGCAAGTGCTCTGCTCGTAAAACATGATCGACATCGCCCTGCATGAAGATTTCTCCGTTTTGCATCAACCACACCTGCTGTGCATACTGCTGACATATGTTTAAATCATGATGACTCACCACCACTACATTACCTTTTCTGGCTTGCTCAGTTAGCATTAAAAACAGTAAATGCTGGTGACGGAAATCCAAGCCCTGAACCGGTTCGTCTAATAAGATTAGAGCTTGACCTTGTTCAACAGCTTTCCATACTTGCCAAAGTACTCTGGCAATCTGGACTCTTCGACTTTCGCCACCAGATAATTCAGACAAAGGCCGATGCATAAAAGATTTAATTTCCAGTGCTTTTTCCAAACAAGCAGGAAACTCTCCTTGAGGTGCAAAAAACTCCAGTGACTCTTTGACGCTAATCGAGAAAACAGTATTCTGCTGCTGTTCCTGTAAGCAACGAAAGTCTGCAAGTTGCGCCAGTGAATAATCGTTAACGTCCTGACAATTTAGAGTAATATTGCCAGAATCAATCGCTAATAGACCTGAAATAGCAGCTAATAGACTAGACTTTCCAGAGCCATTCGCTCCCAACAAATGTACAAACTGGCCTGCAGCAGCGCTGCCACTAACTGACCGTAAACGATTTTTAATACACAGATTTGAAAAAGCCAACATACTAAAGATTATTCCTACCCAATCGGTAGATCGAATATAAAAATACTGGGCCACCAAGTGTTGCAGTTAACATTGAAACAGGCACGCTAATTCCACCCAGACTGTTACTTACTAACACAACACACATTAATAAAATACCACCGAGCAAAGCGGATGCGGGCAATATAAAACGATTATCAAAGCCCGCAAAATTTCGCAATAAATGCGGCACTAACAGACCAATAAAAGCAATAGAACCCGCTATAGAGACTGCAATACCAACCATTAGCGCACACACCAACAACATTTTTTTATTAAACGTTTTTATATTTAAACCAGCTAAATGTGCAGCGTTTCCACCAAAATAATACCAATTTAGCTGCTTGCCTTGCGTCAGTGTATATGCCAGTAATCCAAGTAGAGCCGGCGCAGCAAACATTAGAATTGACCAGTCTGCCTGATGCAGGCTACCCATCAACCAGAAAGTTAAGTTTCGCATTGACTGGGCATCAGAAAAAAAATGTAACCAGGCGATTATCGCCCCACTTATTGTAGAAATGGCAATCCCGGCAAGGATGACTCCTGAGCTGCCGCCAACCATTCTGCGAGATATGGCATAAATTGCAAAAGTTGATAGTAAAGCCCCAAAAAAACAAAATAACGGTAATAAATATTGGATATACGAAAAGGACATACCACTGCCTAGCAGCAAAAATAGTGCGGCAAATAAACTTGCTCCACTGCTAATCCCAATGATACCGGGATCCGCTAAAGGATTTCGCAATAACACCTGCAAACTGGCTGAGCTAACAGCTAAGCCTGCACCAACTATAAAAGCAGTGACTACCGTAGGTAAGCGTAATTGCAAAAGTATCTGTTGTTCGATGGGATCATAAAAAGGGTTGTCGAGACCTAGAAAAAGCACGAAAAGAGCACTCAAAACTAACAATATAGATAATATTATCAAATGGTTACGATGAGACAACATACAAATATACTGTTTAGACAATGCGCGACTTTATTGTATTCAACAAACCATCTGAAGCCATTTCAATGAGGTCCAAAACATATTCAAAACCCCGTTTTCCTCCATAATAGGGATCAGGGACAATTTGCTCTTCCGAATTAGTGTGTGACAAAAATAGGGATATTTTATGTTGGTGATCGACAGGACAAATTTCAATCAGGTTTTTGACGTTCTCTTCGTCCATGGCAATCACGTAATCAAAGTTTTCAAAATCTTCCTCGAATACTTTACGACATTTTGATCCCTTAAAACTATAGCCTCGCTCTTCGCCAACCCCACGTGAACGTTTATCCGGCAAAGTTCCTATGTGATGTCCCAAGGTACCTGCTGAATCGACCATTATATCCAAGCCGTTTTCAGCTGCTTTATGCTTAAATACCGCTTCGGCCGTGGGTGAACGACATATATTCCCAAGGCATACAAATAATACTGAGCTTACTGTTTTCGACATGGCCAATTTAATCCAATTACTTTATGACAAATTACACTTTGCAAGCCATTCTATATCTCTATAATGGTGCGTCCAGCAAAAAACGAGATTTTATTTTTGAAAATACTAATGCTTAGTAGTTCACGTCGGGGAAATGAACCCTACTTGCAACATGCCAGAAGCATGATATCGGCTCATCTTGGAGAAATTAACGAAGTCCTGTTTATTCCATTTGCTGGTGTCACAATTGAGTGGGATGCCTATACAACTATGGTTCAGGCGGCCCTACCCGACTTAAATATAAAGGGTATTCAACAATATCCACAGGCAAAACAAGCCATCAGACAGGCCAAAGCGATTCTGGTTGGGGGTGGGAATACTTTTAATTTGCTCAATCAAATTTACCAACAAGATTTACTCGAAGAAATTCAGCAAAAAGTACGACATAACGCCCCTTACATCGGTTGGAGTGCGGGTTCGAATATCTGTGGCAACAGTATTCGCACTACTAACGATATGCCGATCGTGCAACCACCTTCATTTACTGCATTGGATCTGCTACCTGTGCAAATCAATCCACATTATAGCGATTATCAAGCGCCTGGCCATAACGGAGAAACTCGCGCCCAACGAATTCAGGAATTTTGTACGCTTAACCCGGAGATGCCGGTAGTTGGGATTCGCGAAGGGGCCGCGTTACTCTATGATAACAATAGTCTGGTATTAAAAGGTGATCTGAACGGCATCATATTTAAAGGCCAACAAACCCAAACAATAGTTGCGGGACAAGATCTGTCATTTTTGTTAAACAGTTGAGCGTATTGACTACTCAGTAGTTAAGCCTGTCGAACATAGCAATACATTCAAGGTAAGCGCATTCGGCCCGGAAATGTTTATCCTGATAAATATTTTATAATGCAATGGAAACAATTGTTCTTCAGGGATTGTGACTACTAGTATACAAACAAAGGTGCCGTAAATTCTTACGCGTATTGTTAGTCGAGGTGATATTCAAGCATCCTTGGCTTTTTCTTTGACTTGCTTTTTAACTGGCAGGCCCCAAATAACAGCTATTGAATGACACTTTTTTGGATAGTGATGATCCCCTTTTCGATACTCGACCTTGCTCCAATTGCTGAAAACAAATCCATTGCCCAGGCACTAGTGAACACCCGTACCATGGCAGTAAAAGCCGAGCAATGTGGGTTTCATCGGGTATGGTTGGCAGAACACCATGCCATGCGCGGTGTAGCAAGCTCAGCAACGGCTGTAGTGATTGGAAATATTGGCGCAGTTACTGAAAAAATTAGGATCGGGGCTGGAGGCATTATGCTGCCAAATCATTCCCCGTTAATAATCGCAGAACAATTTGGCACCTTGGCTGAGCTATTTCCGGGTAGAATAGATTTAGGCCTTGGCAGAGCGCCAGGTACTGATATGGCAACCGCCAGAGCATTGCGTCGTAATATGAATGCGGGCGTTGAAGACTACCCAAGAGATATTCAGGAGCTACAGAGCCTTCTAGGACCAATACAGAATGGCCAAAATGTAATTGCCATCCCAGGCGCAAACACTAATGTTCCCTTATGGTTATTAGGTTCCAGCTTATATAGTGCGCAACTTGCCGCGCAACTTGGCCTGCCTTACACTTTTGCTTCGCATTTTGCACCGGATCAGTTATTTGATGCCATCAATCTTTATAAAACCGGGTTTAGACCTTCACAACAACTACAAAAACCTTACATGATGGCTGGTGTCATGGCAGTCGTAGCAGATACTGATGAAGAAGCACAGTATTTGTTTAGCTCTGTGCAACAGCAATTTGTTAATTTACGCCGAGGTATTAACCGCCCCTTTGCCCTGCCAGTTGACGACATGTCTTCTTACTGGAGTGCCGCAGAAAAAGCCATGGTAGAACACACTTTACAGTATGCAATAGTCGGCAATAAACAAAGGGCGCAAGAAAAATTAGAGCAATTCATTGAAAACGCCCAGATAGACGAATTGATCCTGTCAGTTCCAATACATGACATGCAAGCGCGTTTAAAAACTATGGAAATGATCACTGATATGGGCGTAATGCAAAAGCATTAATGTTGAGCATGACGTGTTAAAAGACGCTTAATTAACATCGTAGATTAAGAGAATGTGTTTGCTGTACACAAGACAGAGTTAGCAACAATTATTATTTTTGGGGGGAGAGGGAAACTACAAAAACTTTTATTCTAACTCAAGTTTTTTCAACAATAACACTGCCTGTGTACGAGTATTTACTTTCAATTTTCTAAAAATGGCACTGATATGGGCTTTAACAGTCGCTTCCGTAATGTTTAGGTCAAACGCAATCTGTTTATTCAATAAACCTTCCTGGAGTAATTTAAATACCTGAAACTGCTTCGGGGTTAAATCCGCTACTTTTTGAGCAATACCCAACTCTTCATCACCTACGGCACTTAGTTTTTCTCGCATGCCCTCTGGTAGCCATGAATTACCCTTCATAATTGACATGAGTGCTTCAGCTATACGTTTGGATGGAGTTGATTTTGAAATGAAGCCTTTGGCACCGAAACTCATAATATGGGAGATGATATCAACCGTGTCACTGGCAGATATTACCGCAATCGGAGTATCTGGATAATCTTCGGACACTCGAATGACACCGTAAAAATTCTCACAACCTGGCATATGCAAGTCGAGCAAAACTAAATCAATATCCTTATTATTCGAGAGTGCGTCAAGTGTAGAGTCAAGAGAGTCGGCCTGAATAAACTCTGTTGATTCAAATAGCGGAATTAACGCGCCTATTAATGCTTCTCTGAATAAGGGGTGATCATCAGCAATTAAAAATTTTGCCATTTCTACCGCCTGATTATCCAAAACTCCATAAGTAAGCCAAGACTAATACTTTAGTTGTCTTATATGAAGGAATTATTGTAATTAGAGGACTTAAAGTAATAAACAAGTTCAATGCTGTACATTAATTATGCGATTTAGGAAAATTCATTAAATTTTCAAAGTAAGTTCTATTATCCCTTTAAATTAAATTTACTTCACAACGAGTAATTTAAGCAGCTCGGTATATATCCATAAAACACTGTTCGTTTTCGATTTATGGTTAGCCTACAACAAAGGAAATTGATCGTGTACCGGCAGACAGGTAGAATTGCGCACAATTTCATATTCAGACTTTGATTCGATATGCATTCAGGCAAAGACGCCATTTATTCACAACCACAACAAGTTGAGCATTTCAGCTTTGACCAATCTGTGGCTGAAGTTTTCCCCGATATGATCCAGCGCTCTGTGCCGGGCTATAGCACCATAGTCGATGCAATAGGTCAGTTATGCGGACGTTATGCCACCGTCAACAGTCAAGTTTACGATCTGGGCTGCTCTTTAGGAGCAGTTAGCTTAGCTGCAGGGAAATATATTAAGGTCAAAGATTGTAAAATATTCGCGGTAGACAATTCAGTCGCGATGGTGGAAAGGTGCAAATTGCACGTTAAAGCGTTTAAAACAGTGACCCCAGTAGAAGTCATTTGTGATGACTTGCAGAATATCAAAATCAGCAATGCTTCCTCAGTAGTAATGAATTTCACCTTACAATTTATTGCTCCAGAATCACGCGCTGACATTATCAGTGATATTTACGAAGGTTTAAATCCGGGTGGCATTCTAGTTTTATCTGAAAAGCTTAGTCATGCGAGCGAAACAGGTAATGAATTATTAATCGACCTTCACCATGAATTTAAACGTCGAAATGGCTACAGTGATCTAGAAATCAGCCAAAAACGAGAAGCGCTCGAAGAGGTCATGCTTATCGATAGTTTTGAAGATCATCAACAAAGACTTATTGCAGCAGGGTTCAGTGATGTGATCTTGTGGTTTAAGTGTTTTAATTTTGCGTCCATAGTCGCGATAAAATAATCAGTCATAAAATTGACAACGGGTCTGATCCAAAGCAGATGGCCCGTTATTACCTGGGAGATAATTATGGGTGTAAATTGGTTCAACGATTTTTATAAACAAATTGCAGACTCCCCTCTGAGCCATTGGCTAGAAGTATTGCCTGCACAAATCGCTCAATGGAAAAAAGAACAATTACATGGCGATTTTAACAAATGGGTGAAATTGCTGGGAAAGTTACCCAATATTCAAGCGTCAAAAATTAACCTGCTAGACAAAGTTGAGTTTGTTTCAAGTGAAGCCCTCGATGATTACAGCCAAAAACAAATCACCGGACTGCTCAAACAATTCATGCCCTGGCGTAAAGGTCCGTTTTATCTTCACGGCGTCCATTTGGATACCGAATGGCGCTCAGATTGGAAATGGGACAGAGTCGCACCACACATCCAATCTCTTGAAAATCGACTCGTATTGGATGTGGGTTGTGGCAGTGGTTACCATATGTGGCGTATGCTCGGTCAAAATCCCAAGATGGTTGTGGGTGCTGATCCTTCGCAATTGTTCCTAGTACAGTTTCAGGCGATCAAACATTTCAATCCTGACCCTCGCATACATTTACTACCCATTGGAGTTGAACAGCTGCCCGAACTTAAGGCGTTTGATACTGTGTTTTCCATGGGCGTGTTGTATCACAGACGTAGTCCAATCGATTTCCTCTACCAACTTAAGCAGCAATTGCGTAAAGGTGGGGAATTAATACTGGAAACACTCGTTGTTGAAGGAGATGCACAAACAGTGATGATGCCGGGTGAACGTTATGCACAGATGCGTAATGTTTGGTACATACCCAGTACAGCGGCTTTGACGGTATGGATGGAACGTGTCGGTTTCAAAAATATTCGCGTGGTTGATATCGCTCCCACATCTATTGAAGAGCAGCGCGCTACCGAATGGATGGATAGTAAATCATTAGTGGACTTTCTAGATCCTGATGATCAAAACAGGACAATAGAGGGATACTCCGCACCGCTTAGAGCAGTGCTGATCGCTGAGGCTTGAATTAAATATTGAGTTAATGCTTATGCCCTTACCTAATGCATGGTCACAACGCAGAAGTTAAGTGCTCCAGATGCTCCTTCCAAGCGGATTTTAAAGCTATTTATACGGAGTTTAAGCGAGTAGTTTAGAAGAGAATGTAAGGGCAGAGAGTTGTTTACAATACAACTCCTCTACCCCGTCTAATTGGAGTTTAACTTAAATCCATACCCTGAATGATCTCATGGGCTATTTCTGGGGTTGTACACACCGGTTTGGCATGTAAATTATCTTTTAACTGACCTTTCCGATGTTTTAATGCAGCATCAAGTTTTTTGGCTGCTTTGGCAATCGCCGGGTACATGACAAGATCTTTACCAGAAGCAGCAATTCTACTGCCTTCGTAATTTGTTCGTATTTCCACATCAAACTCACCATGTTCTTTTGAAATGATAATATCGAGTGCAATGAGTGTCGGGAAATGGCTTGATATTTTGGCGAATTTTTCTTCTACGTGCTGTTTAACAGTATTGGTAACATCAACATGGTGACCAGAAAGTTTTATTTTCATAGGTGTTCCTCTTCAATTAAATTTACGTTTACCACTGATATTCTTTTTTCGTGTTACTAACAGTAGCTTGGGGCAAAACCCAAAAATTACAAGTATTAAATCGTTATATAAGGAGTTGAAATTAACACCATTTGCTTTGTTTAAGCTGCTGGTTCCGATGTTAAGAAAGATACAAGGTCTCTCCAATACTGTTCTGCAAGGCTCCGCAGAAAAAATATTGATTTCAGGAACATATTTCCATTTATTGTTACGGAAAGTGTTTTAGTTTGCAATTAAGGTTTTTTTGATCGGAATTTTAGAAAATAAGCGACTAGCACACATAGCTTCGTTTGGCCCGCGTTGGCATTCGAGTGACTAACTCATAACCAATGGTATCTGCCCAAGTGGCTACTTCGTTGGCCGACAATATTTTTCCCCACATTTCTACTTCGTCGCCAATTTCAACACGGTGTAACTCTGTGACGTCCACACAAATCATGTCCATTGATACATTGCCCACCAGCTTAGCGCGTTTACCTCCAACCAACACCGGTGTACCGGATTTAGCAGTGCGTGGATATCCATCACCATAACCTACAGCCACTGTGGCAATGACTGATGATTGGTTTGCTATCCAGGTGTTGCCATATCCAACGGACTCCCCTGCCCCAATGGTTCTCAAAGCAATAATTTGCGACTTAAAAGTCATAGCCGGGACTAATTTATTGGCTTCCTCATGGCTGTTAGCAAAAGGGCTTAGTCCATACAACATGATACCCGGACGGTTCCAATCGAGCCGGCTTTGCGGCCACGCCAAAACCCCGGCAGAGTTGGCGATACTTTGTTCAATTGGCTCATTGGCTTGCTCAATAATATTGCTTACAGCTTGTTTATAAAGACTGAGCTGTGTAAGAGTAAAATCACTATCGAGCCTGTCTGCACTAGCAAAATGTGTGGTTAACACCACATCACTAACATTTGGACAAGCACTGAGTTGCTGATAAATATCTTCGACTGATTCAGGAGCAATACCTAATCTGTGCATACCTGTATCTATCTTCAACCATATTTTTAATTGGCTGTTCAGTCGCGTATTGATTAACTGATCGACTTGTTGTTGATTGTGCACAACGAGTTGTAAATTCAATTGCTCGGCGATAAAAATTTCAGCCTCACTGAAACAACCTTCTAATAATAATATTGCTTTGCTAATGCCGCCCCGTCTTAAACTTTGGGCTTCTTCAAGGCACGAAACGGTTAACATTTGCACTTGTGGCTCAAGGGCTTTAGCAACTTCAATTGCGCCGTGACCATAGGCATCCGCTTTGACCACTGCAACAATGTTGGAAAGTGGCGCTAAAGATCGGGCTAATGTGCAATTAGCTTTGATCGCAGATAAATCGATTATGATCTGTGTGGGTCGAGACATATGAGTTACTTTTACCATCCTAAAAACTAATACTCGTATTTATTTGCACTATATAAAGCTTGCGCAAATTGCCAGATGTCTCCAACTTTGCCATTGCCAACAGGTTTACCATCCAATTCAACAACCGGGGCGATTTCTTTACTGGAACTGCTTAGCCATATCTCATCCGCTTCAAGCACTTCTTGCTTACTAATGACTCGCTCTTCAACCTTAACAACACCGTCATTACGCAACATATCTAATAACATAAGACGTGTAATGCCAGGTAATAATTGATTATCCAAAGGTGGCGTAATAACAACTTCGTTTTTAACTACAAACACGTTACAAGCGCTGGCTTCGGTGAGTTCACCATACTGATTAAACAATATCGTTTCATGCACGCCAGCGTCATGCCCCTGCTGAAAATGCATCACATTACCTAACAACGATGTTGACTTAATATTACAGCGCTTCCAGCGCAGATCGTCACTACTTGCGACCCGGTACCCCTTGATTTTATTTTTGTCTGCCACGGGCTCGGCTGGGATCTCAAACGCAAAAGCAAATATGGTGGGCGCAACGTTTTGTGGATAGGCATGAAAACGGTTATCGTCTGCACCGCGGCTAACGTGCAGATAGATCCCGAGATTTCCGTTGCCATTGTCTTGAATTAAGCGCTCAGCGATTTTACGCCAATCATTCTCTGAAAAATTCAACTTGAGAGCAATGGCATCAAGGCCAGTTTTCATGCGCGAAATATGCGGACCGAAACCGACTAAACGGCCATTATAGGAAGGCACCACTTCATAAATACCGTCGCCGAATAAAAAACCTCTATCCATGGGAGATATTTTTGCTTCTTGCATTGGCAAGTATTCACCATTTAAAAATACGATACTCATACGCACAATCTTCTTAACAATTTTTTACGGTCAGATTTAGGATTTAATTATGCCATGAAATAAGTTGAATATAGTCACAGCTTTTATTTTATTATCCACGTATTGGTAAAAGGCGTTATCAGTTACAATACCCTAGAAATTTCAATTCTCAGCAATAAGTCAGGCATCATGCTCCAAATAGGTAAATACAACACACTCGAAGTCATCAACAAAGTTCCTTTTGGATACTATTTGGATGGAGGCGGCGCAGGAGAAATCCTGTTGTCCAACACTGAAGCACCAAATGACTGTGAGATTGGCTCTCGTCTTGAGGTTTTTGTTTATCACAACAGCGATGAAAGATTAGTCGCCACTTTTAAAACACCCCTCGCCCAAGTCGATGAGTGTGCATATTTAGAGGCTGTCAGTGTCAATGATGTAGGTGCTTTTGTTGATTGGGGCTTGGATAAAGACATACTGGTACCTTATAGTGAACAAGACTTTCCTATGTCTGAAGGTTTGTCCTACGTGGTGTATGTGTTTTTTGATGAAAACACCGGACGCGTTGCCGCTTCGACTCGCTATCGCGACTTTCTTAACGAAGAATCCACTGATTTCACCTCAAAGCAGGCAGTAGAGTTACTGATTTGTGGGCGCACAGATATGGGCTATAAAGCGATAATTAATGGCACACATCTGGGACTGATTTTTAAAGACGAAGTATTCAAGCCTTTGCATAGTGGTGACAAATTAAGTGGTTTTATCAAGCGTGTTCGTGAAGATGGTAAAATTGACCTATGTTTCCAATTTCATGATGATCATGCACGTAAAGATCTGACCCAGCAAATAATTGACGATTTGATCGCACATGGTGGTATTTCGACACTTACAGACAAAAGTCCGGCTGATGAAATATCCAAACGTTTTAACGTAAGCAAAGGCGTCTACAAAAGAACCCTTGGGGCGATGTATAAACAGAAACGCATTTTACTGGATAAAAGTAAAATCACACTGCTTAAAGAATAAAGGGTATAGAACATATGAAAGCAACAGTCACCTGGCAAACAGATATGCGTTTTGTTGGAAAAACCGACAATGGCAAAACCCTGGAGATGGACGGAGACAGCGATAGTAATGCTGTAACACCAATGGAAAGTGTGCTCCTCGCAGTGGGTGCCTGCTCCTCAATAGATGTGGTCGACATACTTAAAAAGTCACGCCAACAAGTCAGCCATTGTGTCTGTGAACTCAGCGCTGAAAGAGCTGAAAACGCACCAAGATTCTTTACAGCCATTCACGCTCACTACATCGTACAAGGTGATAAAGTGAGCGAGAAACAT
>JBLHNW010000034.1:0-15275 GCA_047622205.1 Paraglaciecola sp. | reverse complement strand
GCCGCCAGAGAGACTTGGTATGAGGCATCTAGAAGGTTGGCTACATTCATGCATTCATGCAGTGCATGAAGTTCGATATTAGCAACCAATGGACAAACTTAAAACCTAGGAAACACTGTCATGAGCAATTCTCACAAATTTTCATCTATCAGGGCATTGCCTTTTGCCAGCAGTAATCCGCGCCGTATTCCACGCAATACGATGAATGATCATAGTGACGAGTGGGCGACAAAACGCCGCGAGTATCTTACTGAGCAGACCGGGGCGGATTTAACTCATACGGGTAAGTATTCGATCGACCCAAAGGTTCTCCCAGGCAATATCGAGAACTTTATAGGTATAGTGCAGATGCCTGTAGGAATTGCCGGACCCATCGAAATTAATGGTGAATCAGCTCAGGGACTATTTTATGTTCCTTTAGCAACCACAGAAGGCACGCTGGTTGCTAGTTATAGTCGTGGCATGCGAGTCGTTAACGAATGTGGCGGGGTCAAAACCACCGTGGTAGAGCAATTTATGCAACGAGCTCCGGCATTTATTTTTGCCGATGCCAGGGAAGCACGGGATTTTGGCTTGTGGATAGAACAAAACTTTGAGCTGATAAAAACGGTATCGGAGTCAACCACCAGTATCGGCAAACTTAAACATATTCAGCAGTGGTCGGTGTCAAAAACCCGCTATTTACGTTTTAACTACACCACGGGGGATGCTGCCGGTCAAAACATGGTGGGCAAAGCCACGTTAGCCGCATGTGAATGGATTTGTGCTCACTACCCAGGGGAGTGTGAATATTTGCTGTCGGGCAATATGGATACTGACAAAAAACATTCGCAACTTAATATGCTACATTCCAGAGGAAAACGCGTCGTTGCTGAAATAGTGCTGAAAAAAGAAGTACTGAAAAAGATCATGAAGGTTGACACTAAAATGTTAGCCAAAGCTACCGTACTGGCCAATACTGGCGCGATGATGGCAGGGGCGGCATACAATGGCCCTCATTCAGCTAATGGTATTGCATCTTTGTTTATTGCTACGGGTCAGGATGAGGCAAATGTGGTTGAATCACATGCTGGATTTCTTTCACATGAATTGCTGGATAACGGTGATTTTTATATGGCAGTGACTTTACCCTCATTGATTGTAGCTACCTATGGAGGAGGAACCGGCTTGCCAACGCAAAGAGAATGTCTCGAATTGCTTGATTGTTACGGTGCGGGCAAAGCCGACAAATTTGCGGAAATTGTCGCAGCTACTGTGTTGGCTGGTGATATTTCATTGGCTTGTGCGGTAATTGGCGGTCATTGGGTCAGCAGTCACGATAAACTAGGGCGTAATCGAGACTGACCGCGTGTTTTGAGGCAACAATTTGCCGTAATTATGCTGCAACCGGTCGATTTGGATGCAACGGACGAGTAGGCCGCTTTGGATTGGCTGCGTCGACTTCAGCATTTTTGGTGCCTTGAATAATTGGTGTTTTGGTTTGCTTAATAACACTAGGAGCAAGTCTGGCCTCAATGCAATCTCGTATGTCTTTTGCCTGATAACCAGAACGTACTTTTATACGAACATGGGGGATTCTTGCTGCATCAAGTGAGCCACTGGTAAACCAGTCTCGCTGGCTTTTATATCCGTCTTTACCGTTCTGGTGGACTAAATCTATGGCCATCACCGGTGTCATGTCCTGTTTTGAGCAAAGTACGAAATCCAGGTTTCTGCCGCCTGCTCGGGTGAAGGCATTTTTACTGGTTTTTTTGTCAGTACTTTGACGCACGGCCACTATATCCGTTAGTTTGACCCGACATAATATCCGGTATCTGCCGCCCACAGCTTCTTCTATGAGATTCAAAAAGCTGCGCTCAACAGGCGTAAAAAGGTTGTTTTTCTTCTTAAACGGGAAAGCTAGTCCGGGTTCGTTTAGTTTCATTGCGCCCACTGCAACAATTATCAGTAGCATCATTAACACTATTGCGAGTTCCATAATTTCTCCTAATCTGAAATGTCAGAAAATTGACTGTTAAGTCATTTAGAAATTTGATGTTGCAAAGACAGTGCCAATAGAATTTGGTGAACTATAGTATATATCCATGTTACCTCATAATGACTGATTAAGAGGTAGTATAGGTATACATTTGAAGAAGTGAAAAATAGAGCAGATAAAACGCTTACTGTGCAGAATTATCAGACTTGATCTTGAGCTTTAACCAAGATATCTACCTGACTTCCATTACCATCTTCGGAAATTATGATGATATGGTCGCCGTTTTTATATTGTAAAACGATTCGCCCTTTGAGTGTATCTTCACTTTCAGCTTGTCCAAGAGTCTGCAGATAATAAGCTTTAGTTGTTTCTTGATCTGCTTTGGCATGGTAAACCAAACTTGCAGGCAGTTCTTCGGCAAAAATTTGGCATAAATTTGCCAAGGGATACAAAGGAAGTTGAAAAAAATCATCTGGACAGGTTTGCGTTGTTAAGTGATCTGTCACAACCGTAGCTTCGTCATCCGCTAAAGAATGAAAAGTGAAGGCCATTAGTATGCTGGCGAGTGTCAATTTAAGTGATTTCAACTAGAGTATTCTCAAACGTATGTCTAGTACATACTATAGAAGTAAGCTGCAAACAGGGCAACTGAATTTGCTACTCTTAAGGTATCAGCTTTAAACATTGGGTATAAGAACTGTGGTATTACATGTTGTTTCACAATATTTACGATTGATTTTGTTTTCCGTCGGTTTGTTGATTGGTATGCAACTGCCAGCGGTAGTCGATCAATATAGCAAGAGAGTCAATGCTCATTTACTGGAAGCAGAACAAAGTCTAGGTGGATTTCAACAAACTGCTGATGCCTACTTCTCCGGCAGTATAGAACGTTTGGTCAGTCATTATCAATCCAGCGATGACAAGGTTTTTCAAAATGACGCGGCAAATATCCAGTTTATTTTTGAACGTGTGCAAAGTCTTAATAGTGAGATGATGTTACTTGAGCAATCCGCATTTTTTCGCACATTTCATGTGATGTTTGCTTATGACCAAAAATTAATGAATGAAACCATGCAGCACTACAGTTATGCCCTACTTCTTAACCCACAAGCGCTAATTTGGGGCATTTCCATCGCTTTTTGCTTGGCGTTTTTTACTGAGTTGTTACTGAGGTTGCTTTTACAATTTATTACCAGGCGAAGAAGGTTGGCACAATGATACTTGAAACAGCGGTATTAGATGTAAAACCAGGTATGCACAAAGAATTCGAGAAGGTATTTGCTGAGGCGCAACTTATTATTTCCTCCATGCCAGGGCAAAGACTCCTGCTTCTTTAGATCCTTGCATCCAACGTCTAATGCCGACAACGGATATTACCGGGTACAATAGCAGAGCAATAGTGATTGAAATGACGGCTAAGGAGGTGAGTTTGAACAAGGCAAAATTGATACTCCCCTGCAAGCACAATATTATTCTATGTTGCCTTACAATTTGGGTAATACCGAATTAAAGTTTTCTGTCAAAGCCTGCGCGGGTATGACCTTGCCCACACGGGAAACAAAAATGATGCAGACTATCTGACAGAGGTAATGGCGCAGCAACTTAACACTAAGGGGGCCTGCTTCGACTTTATGCTCCAGGAGAAAGTAGCCTGGTCAGACATGCCCTTGGACGACGCCACGGTTATTTGGTCGGAACAAGACTCTCCTTTTATACCGGTCGCGAGAATTAATATTCCGCCTAAACAATTTACCGGTAAGGAACAACAAACCTTCTGCGAAGATTTGTCGATGAATCCCTGGCTCGGAGTTGGTCAATGGCAGCCCATTGGCAGTCTCAATCGCGCTCGCAGGCTGGTTTACAATGCGATATCAACATTTAGGCACCAGCAAAACGACGTCAGCCGTTTTGAACCTCAATCTTGGTGTTTAAGCCGAGAGGGGAAATGCGACTTAGATCATTTCTTGCAGCAAACGAAAGCTAAATGGCCACTCCCAAGAACCTTTGATAATAAGTTTGTGCAGCTTAGCGCCAAAAAAAACAGATTAATCAAAAAGGAAATACCCTAGTGATTGCTAGCTTAAGCGTGGTTTTCCGATTTGCTTAGCCGTTTATCAGTTAGTTTTAACGCTTTACCCCAAATAATGTGTTGTTCTAAGAAAACTATGCTTTGATAGGTAGCATGGGTATATGTTCAACTGTGAGAATCAACATGTTCAGGCCGTTTATCCACCTTATGAAACCATCATGTATGGCTATAATCATCTATATGCTTGTTTTCTCACTCCCCTTAGCTGCTGATCAGTTAATAGTGGCTAAGCAGCAAGTAGCCTGGGATAAACTACAAGGCTTAGGCGATGTAGAATATTTTCAGTTAGAAAATACCAAGCCCGGCAAATCCGCTCATCCTTATCATATCTTTGTGCGGTTGCCGGATGAATATAAACAAGCTGATAAAGAAAGTTACCCGACTTTATATTTGCTCGACGGTGGTACCAATTTCCCCTTGTTTTCAGCCTACTATACCTACTTAAGGTGGATGCAGGATTTACCACCGATGGTTATTGTCGGCATTAGCTACGGCCATCAAGACTGGCGCAAGGGTAATGATCGCAGTCACGACTTTACCGTACCCTCAACTGAACGAGAACATTGGGGAGGAGCAGCTGTTTTCGAACATTTCTTAAGTAACACGCTTATGCCTTCAATGCAGCAGAAGTACCGGGTCGATAGTCACAAGCAAATCCTATTTGGTCAGTCTTTAGGAGGCCAGTTCGCTTTGTATACCAGCATGTATGGCAAAGCACCGTTTTATGCTGTTATCGCCAGTAATCCAGCTTTACATCGTAATCTGGAGTATTTTAAACAAACTATGAATAAACGAGAAACACGCCCAAAGGTTTATGTTTCCACTGCCGAATTTGATGATCTCAAATACAGAGAACCCGCGTTAGACTGGATAAATCACTGGCAAGGGCAAAAAGTGGAATGGGAGCATGATTTCGTCGATTTGAAAGGACAAAATCATCTGTCAGCGACCCCACTGGCGTTGCGGAACGGTTTAAAGTGGATTTTTGAAAATTAGCTTCCATGGCGGATGCCGAAACCTAAGCTAAAGGTAATATGAAAAGCTTAGGCTTATTTCACTACTGAAATGTCGCTGAAAACCCACCCTTAGATCATACCAAGGGCCAGCAGATAATCGTTGTTCGCATCCGTATCGTAGACGGCTGTTCACTGGAGATTGATCAAGCTGCACTGGGTATGAAGCGTTGCAATGAATCTTCCAATTTCCGTTTTCAATCATCACACCGATTTTGGGGCTCACCAATATTTGTTCTGATCTCTCATTCGGGCTTTGCACACGGCCTTCTAACATGCCATACATTACTGCACCTTTATACGCATAAGCTTTACCTATTGCGGTTTCTATAAAGTACTCGTTGGAAGGGTTTTGTCCCGATAAGTAGTCTCTTTCATTACCAACTCTAATTTTCCACGCTAAACCCGCGTCACCCGGTAATCCAGTGGCACTGATGTTTAAAGATTCAATATTAAGTAAATCCAGCCTTTCCAATTGCACGTCGTTTTTGTCTATGCGTATAGCTAAATCCATCATCGACAATTGCGAATTGGGTAAACGGCCCGCATCAAGTGACAAAAAATCATAATATGCAGGGCGAGCCTGGATGGATAAGGCATTGTTGGAAAATGAGTTCTGTGAAAGTGAAAGTCTTAACATACTCGGATTCTGACTTGTGTGGGGTTTTTCTAACTCAATGTCTTGCCAATTTGGGTTGTTGCCTGCACTCAATTTTAGCCTTTCAATTAGCACGAGTCGTTTATTAGACTTTAATTCGGCAAGATTGTCATCTTGCCGTGAACGAAACTCAAAATAGTCTATTAATACATCAAGTATTCGTTTTTTACTTGATTCATCAAATGTAGAAAAATCAGTGTTGTAAGCTTCGTTTTCTGTCCATTTCTGTACCAGAACTTGCTCGCTCTGTTGAAGCTGTGAGTATTTTCTGCGAAACCTATTCTGTCTGGACTCCGTCCTGCGGACCTCTTTAATAATTGGGCCTTTCTCTGTGCGTGCTTGTGCCAAACGGCTGAATACAGTAATAGGTAAAACAAACGGCTCTTTTGGGGATATGAGATCTTGCTCAGTAACTAGCTCAAGCATCTTGGCCAGATGATAGGCACAATTTCTATGGGTAAAATAATAGGTATAGCCGGAAGATAATAATTCCCAAGAGTGGGCAATCAGTAAGTTCTTGTCCCAGTCGCTTAAATTGAGTTTATATTGCCAGAGATCTCTAAGTTCAACTTCCGAGTAATTGATGTTATAGCGATAGAAATGATTAGAGGTATATTTCGCTGTGTAGCCGCCGACTAAGCCCTTTAAGATATACATAACTGGGTTTTCATTGTCTGGTACTTGCGCACCAAAATTTAGGCTATTGTTTAGCAACTCGCTATTAAATCTGTCGTCTGATGAGTCTATTTTAAAAAGAATATGTCCGTAAAATGAGGCTGGATTACCCAAGTAACCGTCCGCATAAATGATACTGACAGAACCGTGAGCTTCGCTACCAAGCCATTCTGTATAGTTTCCACACTCTATAACTGGCAGATCAGCCACTAAAAGTTTCCTGGTAAGAAACATTAGTCTAGCTGGAAAGAGACATTGAGCATGGGTGTTCGAATTGGTATCGATGGAAGGCATCGAAAAGGCCTGAATTGTTGCGATTAATTCAGCACGTAGATCGAATCGACCGCTTTTGGCTAAAAAAAACGTCTGGTTTTCAATTTCGCTTTCAGCTAATTCTGCATCGAAATGCAGTAACTTAATCCATTCTCGGCTTTTCGCTGCTTTATCCAATGCAGCAGATCCAGAATACTCCTCAGCGAAAGCTGACATACAGGAAAAGCAAATAATAAAAGCGACTAAAGAATTTAACATTGATTTGGGAATGATTGTAAAAAAATGGATTCGGCAAGCGCTATTGCGCTTGCCGACGCGAGGAATAATGCTATTTAGCTAGCTTTACAATTGCCACTAGCGGCGTTTTCCGCAACGTTAAACAAGCTTTCAGCTTTCTGTTGGGTATTCATGTCAGTATATTCACTTGTGCTAATCACCGTTGAAAAATCATCGCGGATCGCTGAGCTAACAGCATTTTGGCTAGTCGACGCACAACCCATAAGATCGAGCATTGTTGTTAAATGCTTACCTTCGCCCATCACAATTTCTTCTTCAAGATTTGGATATGATTCAGTTACGAAACGAGCAGTCTGAACACGAGATGCTGAACAGTTATCTTTTGAGGCAGAGGCAGAGGTTACTGCCGTCGTCCCAAGATCCCAAATAACGTTTGAAATAGCAGCTGCTACGCCGTTATCGGGGAAAACCATTGCACCTATACCACAGTCTTGCCATGGGTTCAGTTTTGCGTCATTAACTGCATCTTGTGCAAAAACGTTTGCACTAGCAAGCACAGTAAAAGCTGCGCTTATTGCGATTATTTTTTTCATTCTATATATTCCTTTTGTTACTGCATCCTCGCGGCGGCGGAGTATTCCATGAGGTAATAGCAATTTCAACAGTAATTGCCATCTGGCGGGCTCATTTTGTGTAACCAATTGAGAATGAGATGTTTGTTGGAACGACAATGCCCGTCTCGTTTCTACATGTCTGTTATCAACTTTATTGGACCCCCTATGACTGCGGTACAAAACACTCTTCTATCTACTGTTATTCCCTGTCTGCGTTATCGGGATGCGCCCGCTAGGATCCGTTTGTTATGCAAGACCTTAGGATTCAAAGAACACTTAGTTACGCCACTGGATGAAGGTAATATTGCTCATGGGCAGTTAGTGTTAGGACAAGATATGATTATGTTGTGCTCAACAAAAGTCAGCGATTTTGATCTTAATCTTGTTCAGCCAGGCCAAGTCAACGGCAAGGAAACGCGCAGTTTGAGGTAGCATGGATATATACCTATAAGTGAATTATCATGTAGCACGAATTTATCACCGGTGAAAAGCTAGAATATGAGTAAAATTCTAAAATTAGACATCGTCTCTGATGTCTCATGTCCATGGTGCATTATTGGCTACAAAGCGCTTGAGTCGGCTTTGCAAAACCTTTCCCCTGAAATACAGGCTGAGATCACTTGGCAGCCCTTTGAGCTAAATCCTGCCATGCCCGAAGAAGGCCAGGAAATCAACGAGCATCTAACCCAAAAGTACGGCATCACCGTTGAGCAGAGCGAGCAAAACAGAGCGATGATAAGGCAGCGTGGTCTGGATGTCGGTTATGAATTTGGCAATCGCGGTGGCGGCAGAATTTACAATACCTTTGATGCTCATCGCCTGCTGCATTGGGCAAAAGAGCAGAACAAGCAAACCGAGCTGAAACTTGCCTTATTTGATTTATATTTTAAACAAAGTGGCAACCCGGGTGATCACCAACAACTCCTCGATGTCGTGGACAAAGTGGGTTTGGATATAGAGCTTGCCAAACAGATATTAGATTCAAAGCAATATGAACAAGAAGTGCGTGAACTGCAGCGTCACTATCAGACTCAGGGAATTAGCTCTGTGCCAGCGGTGATAGTGAACAATAAGCATTTGATCAGTGGTGGGCAGCCAGCAGATGTGTTTGAACAGGCGTTTAGAGATATTGCAAAAGGCAGTTGAAATCCCGCAGTCAGAGAACTGCAGATATAGAAAAGGGGCCCGTGGCCCCTTTCTTAAATTACTCTTAGTAAATCACTCTCAGTAACTTTGATTGCTGATCAGTTAAACACTTAGACGCCCATATAATCGAGCATACCCTCTGCCGCTTCTCGGCCTTCGAATATGGCCGTTACCACTAAATCAGAACCACGTACCATATCTCCTCCAGAGAAGATTTTTGGATTAGAGGTTTGGAATGGATGTTTTCCTTTTGCAGGAGCACGTACGCGACCTTTTTCATCCAATATAATCCCAAAATCACCAAACCAGGGTGCTGGGCTGGGTTGAAACCCAAAGGCAATGATCACTGCATCTGCTTCCAGTATATGTTCTGAGCCCGGGACTTGTTCAGCACTGCTGCGGCCCCCAAAAGCTGGTTTACTCATTTGCGTTTTTACAAATTTGACTCCAACTGCATTACCGTTTTCGTCTACTGCAATATCCAAAGGTTGTACGTTGAATCTAAATTCAATGTCTTCTTCACGCGCATTAACCACTTCACGGCGAGAGCCTGGCATACTTTGTTCATCTCGGCGATAAGCACAGATTACGCTTTCAGCACCTTGACGGATGGCTGTTCGCACGCAGTCCATTGAGGTATCACCACCACCCAGCACAACTACTCTCTTGCCTTTCATATCGATAAAATCTACGGGATTTTTTTCCAGGCCCATTTGGCGATTAGCATTGGCTATTAGATAGGGAAGGGCTTCGTAAACACCCAGCGCTTTTTCGTTTTTAAAGCCGCCTTGCATATACTTGTATGTCCCCATTCCTAAAAACACCGAATCATATCCATCCAACAATGTTTGAAACGGAATATCTTTGCCAATCTCGGTATTAAGCACAAACTCAATACCCATCTCAGTAAAGATCTTACGGCGTAGTTTTATGACATCCTTTTCGAGTTTGAAGGCTGGGATACCAAAGGTTAATAAACCGCCAATTTCTTCATACTTATCATAAATGACCGGTTTTACACCATTACGGATCAAAATATCAGCGCAGGCTAAGCCTGCTGGTCCAGCACCAACAATTGCGACTTTTTTATTAGTTGGAACCACGCCAGACATGTCCGGACGCCAGCCCATCTTAAAAGCAGTGTCGGTAATATATTTTTCAATACTACCAATCGTGACAGCTCCAAAGTCATCGTTAAGGGTACACGCCCCTTCACAGAGTCTATCTTGAGGACATACTCGCCCACATACTTCAGGCAGACTATTGGTTTTGTGGGAGAGTTCAGCTGCTTCAAGGATTTTGCCTTCGTTGGCTAATGCTAGCCATTGAGGAATAAAGTTATGTACCGGGCATTTCCACTCACAGTATGGGTTACCACAGTCCAGACATCTATCCGCCTGTCCTTCTGTTTGTGATTGAGACAGGGGCTGATAAATCTCAGCAAACTCTTCTTTGCGCATAACAATCGGCTTTTTCGGGGCATCGATACGTTCTACGTCTACAAATTGATAAATATTTTTAGCCATATGATTTTCTAATCCTTCTGCCTATTGAACCTGAACGCGCAATTCTGCGGTGGAGCGACTGATGTGCCCCAGCAGATTTTTGACGTCACTAGTAAGCGGCTTAATTAAGCGGAATTTTGGCAAGTGCTCGGCAAAATGTGTCAGTAACTTCAACGAATGCTCACTGCCCGTTTCTTCATAATGTTGGTTGATTAACCCGCGCAGATGTTCTGACAAAATAACTTTGTCATTAATCTCAAGTACCTCAACTAATTCTTTATTTACACGGTTATCCAGGTCGTTTAATTCATCCAGAATATAAGCAAACCCACCAGTCATACCGGCCCCAAAATTGACTCCGGTTGAGCCCAAGATAGCGACAATACCACCTGTCATATATTCGCAAGCGTTGTCACCAGTGCCTTCAACTACGGCGATAGCGCCGGAGTTACGTACCGCGAAGCGTTCGCCAGCTCTGCCCGCAGCAAACAATTTACCGCCGGTAGCGCCATACAAACAGGTGTTACCCATTATGGAACTAACATGGGGGTCAAAATTGATATTTGAAGGTGGATGGATAACTAACTGACCGCCGGTCATACCTTTACCCACATAATCATTGGCGTCGCCAATCAAATGCATTTCTAAACCACCGGCGTTCCATACACCAAAGCTTTGTCCGGCGGTGCCGGTCAGACGAATTTTGACTGGCTGATCTTGCATGCCATGATTACCATGTAATTTTGCTATTACACCGGATACCAGTGCGCCAACAGAGCGGTCGGTATTACGAATGGTATATCGAAGTTGAGCGCCTGATTTATTGGTTATTGCGGATTTCGCATCGGCCAGAATTTGCAGATTTAAATCACCTTTATCCAGAGGAGCGTTGGTGGTTTGCGAGCAAAATAATTTGGTATGTGAACCTGCCTCTGGCTTTGCCAATATCGGACTCAAATCTAATTTGTTTTGCTTCGCAGTTTGGCCCTCAATAATGTTTAATAATTCAGTTCGGCCAATTAATTCATCAAAACTGCGCACGCCCATACTAGCCATGAGCTCACGGACTTCCTGAGCGACAAATTTAAAGTAATTCATTACCATCTCAGGTAAACCTATAAAATAATTGTCACGTAATTTCTCATCCTGCGTTGCCACACCTGTTGCACAATTATTTAAGTGACAGATTCTTAGGTATTTGCAGCCAAGTGCGACCATTGGACCAGTACCAAAACCAAAACTTTCAGCGCCTAAAATCCCTGCTTTAATGACATCCAATCCGGTTTTTAAACCACCATCAGTCTGTACCCGAACTTTATGCCGCAAACCATTTTCAACCAACGCCTGTTGGGTTTCAGCCAAACCTAATTCGAAAGGGCTACCTGCGTACTTGACCGACGTTAAGGGACTTGCACCGGTACCACCGTCGTAACCGGAAATAGTTATCAAGTCGGCGTAAGCTTTGGCAACGCCTGTGGCGATAGTTCCAACACCTGGTTCTGAAACCAGTTTCACCGAAATCAACGCTTTAGGGTTAACCTGTTTCAGATCGAAAATTAGCTGGGCTAAATCTTCAATCGAATAGATATCGTGATGGGGTGGCGGTGAAATCAATGTCACTCCAGGCACGGAGTAACGTAATTCGGCAATATAGTTGGTGACTTTGTCTCCAGGTAATTGACCGCCTTCACCTGGTTTAGCCCCTTGTGCCACCTTGATCTGAATGACATCGGCATTGACTAAATAGTGAGGTGTAACACCAAATCGACCAGACGCAACTTGCTTGATCTTGGAATTTTTCTCAGTATTGAAACGTGCTGGATCTTCGCCGCCTTCTCCCGAATTGGATTTTCCACCCAAACGGTTCATCGCTATCGCCAATGCTTCATGAGCTTCCGGACTCAAAGCGCCAATCGACATGGCCGCAGTGTCAAAGCGAGGGAATAGTTTTTCTGCGGGCTCAACTTCACTAATATCAATCGCTTCGCTGTCGGGCTTGAGCGCTAACAGATCTCTAAAATGTGCCGGTGAACGCTCATTTACCAGAGTTGAAAAGGCCTGATAATCACTGTAATTGCCACTGACAACCGCTTTTTGCAGAGTGGTGACCACATCTGGGTTATAGGCATGGTATTCACCTCCATGTACATATTTAAGCAAACCACCATGAGAAATTAATTTGCGTTTTAACCAAGCAATGCGGTTGAGATTAATTTGATCCTGTTGGAAATCTTCAAATCCAGCACCTTGAATTCGACTTGGTACGCCTCTAAAACAAAGTTTAGTAACATCACTATTAATCCCTACAGCTTCAAATAGCTTAGAGCTGCGGTAACTCGCCACGGTGCTGATGCCCATTTTAGACATGATCTTATACAGACCTTTATTAATGGCCTTACGGTAATTCAGAGTAGCCTGCATAGCGTCTATTCCAAGTTCCCCCTTATCAACCATTTGCTCAATCGATTCATATGCCAGAAAAGGATAGACAGCAGTTGCACCTAAGCCAATTAACACGGCAAAATGATGGGGATCACGAGCTGAAGCTGTTTCAATTACAATGTTAGCATCACAACGAAGAGCCTTGTCAATTAGGCGGCGTTGCACTGCACCAACCGCCATTGCGGCAGGAATAGGCAATTTGTTTGGCTTAATTTGGCGATCCGATAAAATAACAAAAGCCGCGCGTTTCGTTTTGACCAGATATTCAACCTCGTTGCACACCCTCTCAATTGCTTTCTTAAGGCCTTCTGCCGGCAAGTAGTTAAGGTCAACAACTTCAGAGTAATAGTGTTCAGAATCGAATTCGCGTAATTGTTTTAGATCGGTATAAACCAGAATAGGCGAGTCAAACAATACCCTGTGGGCATAGCCCGAAGTTTCACTAAAAACGTTTTTTTCCCTACCCATACAAGTTGCCAGAGACATAACATGATTTTCTCGCAAAGAATCGATTGGTGGGTTTGTAACTTGGGCAAATTGTTGGCGAAAGTAGTCGTAAATGGTGCGCGTTTTGGAGGACAACACTGCCATTGGCGTGTCATCACCCATGGAGCCGACCGCCTCCTGGCCGTCTTTTGCCAAGACTTTTACAATTTGCTGTAATTCTTCGTAGCTATAATTGAACAGCTTGTGGTACGTCGCCATCATGTTATCGTCGAACACACGCTGACCTATAAGGCTTGCGTCTGTTTGTTCGATAGGCGTCAATCGTTTTATATTATTATCTAACCATTCTCTATACGGGTGGCGGTCTTTTAATTCATCGTCAATTTCTGTCGAGCGCCATATTTTGCCGTTATAGGTATCTACCGCCAACATTTCTCCCGGCCCAACACGACCTTTCTCGAGCACATCTTCGGGCAAGTAATCCCAAATTCCCACTTCAGAAGCAAGAGTAATAAAGTTATCTTTGGTGATTACGTAACGAGCCGGACGCAGGCCGTTTCTATCCAGATTACAGGCAACATGACGTCCATTGGTCATAACTATTCCGGCTGGGCCATCCCAGGGTTCCATATGCATGGAGTTGTACTCATAAAACGCACGTAGATCGTTGTCCATGGTGTCGTTGTTCTGATAAGCCGGTGGCACCAACAAGCGCATAGCTCGGAATAAGTCCATGCCACCCGCCAGAAACAACTCAAGCATATTATCCAGAGATGATGAATCTGAACCTTCGGTATTGACGAAAGGCGCCGCATCAGCTAAATCAGGCATTAGGGGGGTCGCAAATTTATGCCGTCTTGCATGAGCCCAATCTCGATTTCCACGAATGGTATTGATTTCGCCGTTGTGGGCCAAAAAACGAAAGGGCTGAGCCAATGGCCATTTTGGCAAGGTGTTGGTGGAAAAACGTTGGTGGAATACGCAAATTGCTGATTGCATGCGCTCATCAGCCAGATCCAGGTAAAACTTGGGTAGGTCTTTGGGCATTACCAGACCTTTGTATATCGACACCAAAGCAGATAAGCAGGCCACATAAAATTCGCTATCACCAGCCAAACGTTTTTCAACTCGACGACGGGCCATATATAAACGACGCTCTAAGTCACGTTTACGCCAACCAGAAGGCGCATTTACAAATACTTGTTCTATCTGGGGTACACCAGAGGCGGCGAGATCACCTAATACACTATGATCGGTTGGCACTACGCGCCAACCCACTACATCGAGCGTTTCTTTCTCTAATTCTTCAATCAATGTATCCCGGGCAATTTTGGCCAATTTCTCGTCTTGATTAAGAAATACCATGCCAACGCCGTATTTTTTGCTTAACTTCCAGTTATTTTCACTGGCAATTTCTTGAAAAAACGCATCGGGTTTTTGCATCAACAATCCACAACCATCACCGGTCTTACCATCGGCAGCAATACCACCGCGATGTTGCATGCGATCCAACCCTTCGATTGCTGTTTTAACCAGTCGATGACTCGCTTCACCGTGGGTATGGGCAATTAAGCCAAAGCCACAGTTGTCCTTAGAATCATTAGGATTATATAAACTCATTCACGTAACTCCTTCAACCATCGACCGCTTAGGTTTTTTTAGGCTGCTATTATTAATTAACTATTAGTGCGCTGCTAAATGATCAGGAAGGCTCGATAGCCGGCACCTAATGCTTATATTTCCGTCGTAATTATTATTGGAGATACCAGTAGAGTATCGAATTTTTATACTAAGCAGGTTGTACAAAATACCCAGTTAATATTTATAAATCAATTGCCAAGTTCACTTGAATTGATGAAATAGGGCGATAGCATTCCATTCCGTGCTTAAATCTTATTAAAAACAATGGGATACTAAATTTTCATAGCTTGGTTATATGCTATAAAAAAAAGAGTTTAACACTCCGTTTTTGTTAATAATGCGTTAAATGTTAGGACACTTTAAGTGAATTCATCAATATCTAAATGAATATTTATACGCTTACTCTGCATAAATTTTCTCTGCAGCGATGTTTATTAGTGTCAAAACCACTTTTCGTGCGAACTCAATTCTCAGATATGTTGATCCGATTGAAATTCTTGCTAGCATGTCGCCTCGTTGTTAAAAAGAACTCATTGAGATACCACTATGCTGATAAA
>JBLHNW010000033.1:0-15481 GCA_047622205.1 Paraglaciecola sp. | reverse complement strand
GCTCCATTTTGGACACCGTTGCGATAGCAGAAAATGTTTCGCCCAATGCTCCTGTTACTTGACCTTGCGTGACTAAATAACCGTCATTGCCTGCTTCCAAATTAACGTAACCACCAAATTCCTTTTCTGGCTCTTTACTAACAAAATTAATGGCGCCGCCTACCGCATTTCTGCCATATAAAGTACCCTGAGGTCCACGGAGCACTTCGACACGATCGACGTCACAGAAATTACAATAATCAAAAACAACGTTTTCAGTGTTGTAGACACCATCAGTATATATGCCTACACCTGGGTCTGAGCCTAGTGCATTGTTAGGACGTCCTACCCCACGAATAGATATTTTGTTAGAAGTAATAACTAACGAAGGGGAATATTGCACCAAATCTTGTGCACCATCGATATTCATCTGCGCCATGCCTTCTTCACTAAAAGCACTAACCGCTTGGCCTGTCTTCATGAGTGACGTGACACGTTTTGTTGACGTAATCTCAATGACCTCAATTCCGGAGGGCTCTACCGTATCCGTATTACTTTCTTGCGCGATAGCCGCTGACGTAATTCCCATCGACATAAATGCATATGCCAAAGGTGTAAGTTTAAAACCTGTGCGAAATAGAGTTTTCAAGCTCATAGTGGTTCCCCGTTTGTTTGAATGATTTTTGTTGGATTGCATCAATTTTCTTGTGCAGCCAGCTGCGCAGAAATTTCTGCATGTCGAGTTTTGTTTAAATCGTACTTTGTAGCGAGATAGGCTGAAAACAGGTAGATACACAATGGTACTGGCCCTGCAATTAAACCTAAATTGAATATGGTTTGTTCACTGACCATGGACACATCAACCTGTTTCGGAAAAGCGATCAGATCAAGTCCAATACCTGCCAACAATGTTCCAATTCCAAAGGTCGCTTTTTGAGCAAATGAATTTGCTGCGAAGAAAATTCCCTCTTGACGCTTACCGGTGTTGGACGCATGCAGATCAGCGATATCAGCTAACATAGAGCCAATAATGATTCCTGCAGCGATAAAAAAGCTGTAGCCACCCACATAAGTTGCAAACAGGATTGGCATCAGAAGCGGCGAACCGTTCTCGGGTAAAATCTCTGTTAAACGTAAGATGATTGGGCTGTAGCTAAATACAGTGGCAACCAGTAAGCATGTGACTAAACTGGGCATTTTATCTATATGTTTTGACAATAAAGGAGCAATAATTGAAGCCGGAATCAAACCCACAACAATAGTTAGGGTTAGCAGTGCAATTTCGCCTCCTGATAGTTCAAAAAAGTAGCTTCCCAGATACAGCATATAGGTCGCCCCTGCTCCACCTGCAACCATCGTCATTATCTGCACGATAAAAATGATTTTAAAAGGTCGCAATTTCAAGGCTTCGCCAAAGGCTTTAAAACTGCGGCTAAAATCGACTTTCTTCTGATTTAGCGCTGCCTTAGGTAAATATGGAATAGTGTGTTTGGTGCCAAGGATACAAATAATCATGGCAAAAAAAGCGATTACAGCAGCGAGCGCCCCAAGGCTACTGTAACCGTCTGCATTTAACATTCCGTTAGGAAATTCTTCTGACGCTTTAAAAAATGAGTTAAGTGCCACTACAGATAAAGTGATCCCTCCGATGTAACCCAAAAATGTGCGATAACTCACAATTTTTGTGCGCTCTTGATAATCCCTACTCAGTTCTGCACCTAAAGCATTATGAGGCACATTAAACATGGTTAACATCACACGAACGACAACCGACCAGCCTAACAACCATAGAAACAGCCCCTGATGATCCAATCCAACTGGTGGTGAGAAAAGCATGTAGAGAGAGATTGGAAACGGAATGACAGCGGCAATCATAAATGGATGACGGCGACCCCATCTAGAATGCCAATTATCGGAAATATCACCCATCAAAGGATCAGTAATCGCATCAAAAAGCAAAGCGATTAACGCAGCAAACCCAGCCATTATTGCTGGCATTCCCATCACTTGACTGAAGTAGAACACCACGAAAGATTGAAAGGCAGTGTCCTTGACACCCTGGGACATCTGCCCAATTCCATAAAATGTTTTCGTAAAAAAAGTTAGTTTTAGCATCAAGTTATTCTCACTAATATTTAGCTACCCCAACAAATAATAATTATGGATGAGGCAACATTTGGATTTGAACTTACAGTATGTTATTGCGCCTTACAAGAATTATTTAACAAGATTTACATTTTTATATCAAAAATAAATACGCTGTAATTTCGAACGTATATTGAAACATTGCGCAAAGTTAGAACTTTTGGTATTTTCTGTTTCTATACGGTTTTTTGTTTTTTGAGTGAAAGAAGAACAACTCGAATTAGAGGTAGGTATTTCAAAATTAATCGGTAAGCAGCAAAACGTATTGAAGTTTTTAGGGCTTGAATATTCACGCTCAGTCGCAATAGATAAGCCCTGCCAGCCATCGAGGGTACAAAAAGCATCATCTATCGACGCACTGAAATGTGGCTTAAACGCACCTCAAAACCAGTCAATTAATCCCCTAGTCACATCGAATAAAGAAGTTTTACGAACAGATGAGCATAGTTCCAAATCCATTGATTTTTGGTCGCATATCAGTGACCAAAAACTGGCCTCATTTTAATCCGTTATGGCTAATAACACCTTACCCATGGCTTATGACATTATTATGATTGGAAGCAGCATTTTTGAATTTTGGGGTTCACCACAGTGGGGGCAACTTTCAATATCGAACCAGGCCATACGCAGCACCACCACTGACTTTTGGTTGAGTTACGATTTAAGCGCCTTACCCGCGGCTAACTTTATCTTGCTGTACTGTGGCAGTAACGACCTTATCTTTGGCAATAACCGCGAACACATTATTTTTAATCTGCATCGCTTAATCACTAATTTATCGGTCCAGTTCCCAAAGGCTCAAATCGGTTATTTTTCAATTCTAAAATGTCCACAGAAACAAGCAGCCAGACAATTACCCTTTATCGAGCAGATTAATACCCATATGCGTAAACAAGCAGGCACCCAATACCACTATTTTGAATTTAATGATGCAGTTCGTAACCAGGCCAGGTGGTTTGCTGACGACGGTCTGCACTTAACCTCTGAGGCATATCAAATGCTGAACATATTTTACCAACCCGTTATTGAAAAATGGGCAGGGTAATTAGCTTTACAACCCAATTAATTGTTCCAAAAACAGATTACCAATTACTTTCAAAAGGATCGTTATGTTAAATATAAATAAGCAAACAAAACCACTTGTGTCTTTACTGTTGTTTTGTATGACATTGTCTTTTACAAGTTTAAGTGCGGCAACAAACATCAAAAATGTAGTTCATCAGGAAGTCACCATCTGGAGTCAGGGGGTGCGTCTAGCAGCTGATATTTATAAGCCCAAAGGGCTAACCGCTACCCAAAAACTACCAGGTATATTATTAGTTCCCGGGTGGGGTGGCAGCAAAGAAAATTTAAAAAAGAATTATGGCCCTCAGTTTGCCGAACTTGGTTTTATTGTGCTTGCTTTTGATTATAAAAGCTGGGGCCAAAGTGATGGTCCTATAGTGCCCGCTAAAGCACTATCTTACTCGGAAGAGGCCACAAAACTTGATATCAATGTAACGCATATTCGTAAAGTGGTTGAGCCATTTTCTATGTTGGCCGATGTGCGTGCAGCCTTACATTATTTGGGCGGAGAACCTCAGGTCATGCCCAATAATATGGGCATCTGGGGTACTAGCCTCGGTGGCGGATTAGCCATGGTAATGGCTGCCAGTGATGACCGTATAAAGGTATTGGTTGATCAGATGGGGCCAGTGAATTATGTGCATAATCTTCGAGAAATACCTTTAGCAATGGCTCGTAAAATCGAAACATTAACCGCACGAGGAATACTACCTGCATATCCTGACGCTACTATGGCTAAAAATCCTGCGCTTAAGGGTTACCCTAATTGGGCAGCGATGAAACGCTTTAACCCCATGAACTACGTCGAGCAATTAAATGTTCCCACACTGATTATTGATGCTGAAAATGAAACATTATTTGACCGCACTCAAAATGGTGTGCTGTTGCACAACAACATTAAAGATCGTCTGGAAGCTAAGTATATTGCCTATCCTGGCGGACATTACGACCTGTACAAAGGAGACAATCAAAAAGCGGCTTTTAAAGAATCATCGACTTGGTTGGTCAAGTATTTAAAGAAGTAAGATTTGAACGAGATTATGGCCGTTACTACAGCTTGGCTTTTCGGCTGATGAGAGAGAGTTCCTTTTAGATGGAACTCTCTCATTGAACATTCAAAAGATTTCACATACACTTAAAATTGAACTTTGAGTATAATTATTGACTAGGTCTTAAAAGCAAATATGCCTCCATTGAAAAACAATAAAATAAGCTCACCATTTAGTAAAACGATTCAGCACGACCAGAAATACAAGACGATTTTATCGGCCGCATCAGAGCTCTTTAATGTTTACGGTACCCGCGCGACAACACTCGTTCAGATCGCTAACAAACTCAACTTGACCAAAACCAGTCTGTACTACTATGCAAAAAATAAAGAAGAGTTAGTGCATCAATGCTACTTGAATACCTGCATCGAAATTCAGTCAATGATAACTGAGGTGAAAGAATCTGACGGTTCCGCAATAAACAAAATTGAAACACTGTTGCGCTTAAACTTTGAATGCTGGAACGGCATCATTAATGGTAGTAGAGGACATTTAGCTGGATTAACCGAAATAGCCTCTTTATCAGCAGTGCATCAGCAAGAGATCTCTGAGTATTACCGAACATTTGTTCTTCAGGTGATGGAATTCATTGATCAAGGTCAGCTTGACGGCAGTGTTCAAGCAGTATCACCTGTTAAAGCATCGAGTGCTTTGTGGGGCGCTATCATGTGGCTCCCTGTCTGGTTGTACTCGGTTGAGGAAGAACACCGTGAAGCTGCGTACTCAGAGTGGCTATCTATACTCAAATTTGGCTTGAACAAAGCAACAACAGCTTTTCATTTCAAATCCGTCGATTTTGCAAAGGAACAAATTGCCCCAGATGGTTTTGATAGAAACGAACAGAATAGAATAAAGCAAGAAGCCTTCTATCGTGTTGGCTCAATATTCTTCAATAAAAAAGGCTTCAAAGGTACCTCTTTAGATGAATTGGCCCAATCATTAGGTGTCACAAAAGGAGCCTTTTATTACCACATCAAAAATAAAGATGACCTGTTGGTCAAATGTTTTGAACGTACAATAAATATTGAACGGACAGTGCTGGACAATGCCTTAGCGATAAAAAGTAGTGGTGTTGAAAAGTTGGCATATGCAGCCCAGAAGTTATTCAGCATTCAAGCCGGTGAGCAAGGCCCTTTAATTCGATATGCCAGAATGTGGTCTTTGGATATCGACAAAAAACAAGAAGTGGAAATAGCAACCAGCAAGGTAAGAGATCTTTTTGGCAGTATCATTCAACAAGGCATAGATGATAACAGCATCAAAAAAGTTGATTTGCTAGTGGCTGAAAACATTATTGCAGGTGCTATTGAGTCAATTCCCGACCTTGGTGATAACATAAACGAAGAAGACATTATGGGCGATTCAGCGGACTTCTTTCATATATTTCTCAATGGCATTGCTAAATAGCCTGAACTCCTGACAAACAAAACCTGTAAGTGAGTTCAGCTTAATTAGTTTCGCTTCTTTTTACAGCCAATCTGGGTGCGTATCAAAACTAGTACTATCTATATTTTTTACCAGATTACCCCAATGGTAAGTAAGCGGTAATTCGCTATTGAAGAAATACTTCATGGCTTGAATTTTTCCATTGTAGAATTTTACATTGTCACTGTGAGGTTCTTCGGCAAGCGCCTTTGTGGCGATGTCAGCCTGCCTTAGCCATAACCAAGCAATCGTGATGTGGCCAAACATATTGAGATAACTGACAGAATTGGAGAAAACCAAATCAATCTGCTGGTTATTAGCTGCCTTTAATACGCTGGTAGTCACTTCTTTCAGATGGGTAAGAGCCTTTTGAAGTTCATCTGCGTAGCCTTGCAAACTCGGTGTAGATTCCGCAGTTTTAACGGTAAGGTACATTTCGCCAATGAAAGCTTGATACCCTCTAAAATCATTCATCGGCACTTTTCTGCAAAGTAAATCTAGTGATTGAATGCCCGTAGTACCCTCATGAATCGGATTGAGACGATTGTCGCGATAAAACATCTCGACCGGATGCTCATTCACGTATCCGTGCCCACCGAGTACCTGAATAGCCAAATCATTAGCCTTTGGCCCCCATTCTGATGGCCAACTTTTAATAATTGGTGTTAAAAAGCCCAAGATTGTTGAAGCTTTTTTTCGCTCACTCTCTGTAGGCGCTGTTTTTTCATCTTCTGCAAGTTGATGCCCATATAGGCATAACGCATATGCTCCTTCAGAGTAAGCCTTTTGGGTAAGAAGCATTCTGCGTACATCAGGATGCTCGATAATATTTACTGGCGGGGACAAGGGATCTTTTGAGGAAAGAAGACGCCCTTGGGGACGTTCTTTAGCGTAATCCAAAGAGTATTGGAATCCAGTTAAAGCGGTAAGAGCTGCTCCAGTTCCTACTAAAATTCGAGCTTCGTTCATCATATGGAACATATACATTAAGCCCTTATTTTCTTCGCCAACCAAGTACCCAACAGCGCCGTTTTGTTCGCCGAAACTTAAAGCTGTTGAGGTATGTCCGCGTCCTCCCATTTTGTGAAACAAACCAGCCAAGGCTACTTCATTGCGAGAACCTAAACTGCCATCATCATTCACCATGAATTTTGGAACGATAAATAAGGAAATCCCTTTAACCCCCTTAGGTGCGCCTTTTAAACGAGCGAGTACCAAATGCACGATATTTTCAGATAGTTCATGGTCGCCACCAGATATCCAAATTTTATTGCCTTTAATTCTGTAGGTACCCTCATCGTCTTTGGTTGCTGAAGTCATTAAGTCCCCAAGACCAGAGCCAGCCCCTGGCTCTGTCATTGCCATGGTGCCAAAAAAACGTCCCTCTCTCTGGGGAAGCACCCATTTTTCAATTTGCTCTTTACTGCCATACGCTTCAATCAAATTACAATTGGCATGAGTCAAAGAAATGTAGCCTAAGCTGGTGCTAGCGGCTGCTGAAAGATAAGCAAAAGCTCCACTTGCAGCAATCAAGGGAAGTTGCATTCCTCCCATTTCATAATCTGTTGTGGGGGCAGTAAGACCCGCCTCAATAACCGCATCAAGGCCCTCTTTAATTTCAGGTATGATATGTACCCTTTGGCCGTCAAACGTTGGCTCATTACTGTCTACCTTTAGTCGAATCGGAAGGTAGTATCTTTCAGCTATGGCCTGAGCAATATCTATCGCTGCATCGAAAGACTCGCGATCATGATCTTGATAGCGTTCCCGGGTGGTCAACGATTCTATATCAAACATCTCATATAAAAAAAATTCAATATCGCGACGACTAACTATAGGTGCTGGCATTTTTAGATCCTAAAACGGTTATATTCATTCACTTTAAATCGATTGCAGAAAAGAGCTGTCACCTAGGTGACACTAAGTGAGTGTGTTTTTAAATCAATTATGTCGTCTACATCCACACTACCTCATAATGCGCGTTTCAGTGACACTGGGGTGCTTCAGTTCAAGGAGTCCCCATTGCAGGAATACCCTCTACCTTTCAAAAAGAATCAATGCAGAAGAGAAGTGCCCTGGCGTTAAACCCGGGCAAGCTTTTAAATGATTAGGGAATAAACTATTCGGCAAGTATTTTTTTAATTTCATCAAGCAAACCCCGAAGAACATCTTTTATATGCGTCAAATCATTGCGGTTATTCTTAACGCAAGTTTCAAGTTTTGCGGCTTTATCACTCAATTGTGCAAAACCAAATAACTGTGCAGCGCCGCAAAGGCTATGTGCTTGTTTAGCGAGTTTATTCAGATTTCCGTTTGCGTCATGTAAAATAAATTGTTGCTGTTCTGTGACTAAACTGCTTTTAAATTTAACCACGAGATCTGACATATCTACTTTGCCAAGTGCTTTTTCTGCTTGTAGTTCAACATCATCCACTTTGCTACTAAAGTGTTTTGCCATAGTGGCGATTAAAAGGCGTCTATCGAGAGGTTTTTTAATATACCCATCAAAACCCAGGGCCATATATTCTTCGATTTCGTTTCTCATAGCATTTGCGGTGAATGCAAAGATAGGCTGCGTACAACCTAACTCTCGTAATTCTTTATAGGCTTGGATCCCATCCATTTTGGGCATTTGAATGTCGAGTAAAACAACGTTGGGCGAGTGTTCTAAATATAATTCAATCGCCTCAAAACCATCGCTCGCCGTTAAAACAGTTAAGCCTAATTTCGTAAGCAATCTGGTAATTAGACGGCGATTATCGAGGTTATCTTCAGCCAGTAATACTTTTCCACTAAACAAATATTCAGGTAGTGAAATATCAGTAGCAGATTTTGTCTGAAGTAATTTGGTGTCTGGGGATATGGCTGTTACGGGTATGCTAAAAGTAAACACACTACCTTTATCTAGTTCACTTTTAACACTTATTGAACCTCCCATTAATTCTGCCAACTGACTAGATAAGTGCAGGCCCAAACCAGAGCCGCCAAATCTTCTCCTTATACTGCTATCACCTTGAGTAAAGCTAGCGAATATTTGCTGTATTTGACTCTCACTGATGCCGATGCCGGTATCTTCAATCTCAAACACCAATTTATTTTCTAGAGCTGAGATCTTTAGACCGACATGTCCATCTACGGTAAATTTAATTGCATTTGAACATAAATTAATCAAAATTTGTTTCAAGCGTAAGCCATCTACATTAACTATAAAAGGTAAAGGCAAGTCCTCAATTAGGCTAAACGACAAGCCTTTGACTTTGGCTTGTAACGAAAACATAGTGTCCATGTTCTTCAACAATCCATGTAAGTTCAGTGGTGCCAATTCTAACTCAAACTTATTCTCTTCAATTTTTGTTAAATCAAGTATGTCATTGAGTAAGGCCAATAAGTACAGACTACTATCATGAATAATCTCAACTTCTTTATAGATATCATTGGGGTCGACATCCCGACAGATGATGGCTTCGGCCTGGCCTATTACTGTCGTCAGTGGCGTTCTAATTTCATGACTCATATTGGCTAAAAACAGCGTCTTAATTTTATTGGCAGACGCCAACTTACTCGATTCAAGTGCAATCGCTGCAGTTTTCTCTGCGACTTGTTTTTCGAGTTCAATCACTGAGCGTTTTTGTCGCTGTATGTAGTATAAAACCCATAGAAGTACTAGGCAGCCATAAAAAACAAACATCCACCAGCGAAGCCAAAATGGTGTATCAATGTGTAAATCTAAGGCTAATTCGTTGTTGTACCATAAGCTTTTTTTAACAGCAGCACGCACTCTAAATATATAATCACCACCACCTAAGTTAGTGTAAGTTGCAGTGCTGTTATTTCCATTCTCTATCCAGTCAGTATCGAATCCTTCAAGTTTATAACTGTATTGAATTTGCCGTGCGTTTAATAAATCTAGCGTAGCGAATTCGAATTTTATATTGCTTTCGTCATAGCTAAGCGAGATGCCTGACTTTTCCACCTCGGTTATATTGTATTTTTTTCCTGAGCCCAATATTTCAAAATTTGTTAGGCGAGTTTCCTCATTTAGCTTATTGTTTGTAACAGATGAAGGGGAAAAATAATAAATACCGTCCCTACTGGAAAGGTATATCGTGCCATCTGAAGTGCTGGCGGTCGGGTTACGGAAATATCGCGAACCTGGTAATCCATCCCGTTTATCAAAATGTTGTAGCTCGCCATTATCCGGGTTTAGTTTACTGACCCCAAGGGGCATAACGAGCCATAAATAGCCCTCATCATCTTCACTTATAAAGCGCACTCCTCGATTATAAGTTTCAGAGAAATATTTAGTATAAAGACCATATTCTGCTGTTTCTTGATCGAGCAGAAACAGACCGCTTTTAGTACTCACCCAAAATCGTCCCATACTATCTTGATAGGTGTAGTAGATATATTCACCCCCCCTAAGATTTTCTTTGACGTTGAGGGGATTGGGGCGCATGAACTCCTGAAATTCTTCTGTTTCTTTGTTCCAGAGGTTTAACCCTTTATTGGTTTCAACCCACATCTGCTTACTAGGATCCAAATATAATCCCAATGCAACGTGTTTGATTATTGATGGATCGTCCGGGTTATCTAAAGGAATATATTCAAATTCGTCATCCAAGTCGCGGATTATGAATACTCCCCCTAGTGTGGCTAACCAAATATTGTCCTGCTCATCTTTTCCTATATCATTTATACCACTAAATAATTCTCGATTTACTGTAGTCAAGGGCAGATATATCTCCTGCTTAACACCAGCCTTATCTAATTTAAATAAACGTTGTTTGTTGGCATACCAGATATCTCCCTGAGAGGTTTGCGTCATGTACCTAACTTCTGGCTGAATCGAATTTTCTGCTTCAGGATCAAGTCCTGTTAGTTGGTTTGTGGCGGGTATCCATTTTTGAACACCATGTTGCGCTGTACCAATTAAAATACTGTCATCATTTGCGACCAATAAAGCGTAGGCCGCTTTAACTCTTTGATTTTCATAAGTCTTAAAGATGTTTTTTCTGGTGATTTTATAAACGCCCACACCTTCGCAGCTTAACCAAATAATACTTTGCCTATCTTGAAACAGAGTTTGACTACAACGATCATCAAAGCCCAGCGGCACTTTTTTTAAGGTCAAATCATCCGCTGAAAACGAAAATACACCTATATCACTACTCACCCAATAATGATTAAAATCTGTTTTAACAATTGAATATATCGGTCCAATACTTACGTGGTTTTCAATTTCCAGCGCTGTAAATTTTTGTTTTTGGGTATCAAATGACAACACACCATCTTGTGTACCTAAAAAAAGTGTATTGTTTTCACCAACACTTATGCGCCTTATTTTACTATGTTCCTCAGTAAATCGGCCCGATGTAGGAATAAAATTAGTATACGTGTTTGATGCCTTATCAAATAAATTCAACCCAGCGTTCGTGCCAATCCAGAGATTGTTTGTACCGCTTTGATCTATGTCCCAGATACGACTATTGAAAAGGCGATTTTCAATAGGGTCATTAAATGGAAATTGTGTGAAATCTTGTGATTCTGGATTAAATTTATTCAGACCTCCGCTAACCGCACCTAACCAAATGACACCTTGTTGATCCTCAAAGATATTTTGGACTCTAGTTGCACTTATAGTATTGCTGATTTCGGGAGCGTATTGATGTTGGGTGAATTTCTGACTTTGTTGGTTGTACCTTAATACACCCCCACCCCAACTTCCTATCCAAAGGTTATTATTTTTATCAAGAGCTATATTGCCTGCATTGTCATTGGCCAAAGAATTCTGATCGCTTGGATCATGCTCATATCTGACGACATTTTTTCCGTCATAACGCATTACTCCGTTATATCCGGTACCAAACCAAAGAAAGCCGCTGTCATCTTGAACGATCGAGAAGATAATGGATGAGGCAAAGCCATCATTTTCATTTAGAAGTTCAAATTTGTACTCAGCGGCTGATACAGAGAACATATTTGAAGTAAATATGGCGAGTACCAAACAACAATATTTAGTTAAACTAATTTGCAAAAGAAATCCTTTCTCACAAACAACGTTGCTAATGTAACGCTAATTTGAGACATACCCAAGATTTAAATATCGGTATTAGGTGTTTGCCACTCGCTCTCTCAAAGGGACGCATTGAATCGACGCACCCCTGTCACTCCGAATTCGTCATTTTGAGGTAACATAGGTACAAACAGCCTTAGAACTGATATTTAACCCCAACTTTTAAACTCCAGGCTGATTGTTCGACTCTAAACTGGTTATAATTATTGGTATTGGTTCCGGCGCGCGCTTCTGAGAGGATATATTGCCCTTCAGCATTTATATCAACGTCAAATAATATTTGTTGCCTCGACGAGATGCGATAAGACTTTCCCCAATCATCGTTAAGAAGATTAGCTAAATTGTCGATGATGAAATACAACTGACCTTTGTGGCCACTAATCAATCCAGGCAGTTCCTGAGTAATAGCTAAATCCATGGTAGTTAACCAAGGTTGCGTACCTGAATATTTAGGCACATAAGCCCCCGCATATTGATCTATGCCCGCGTCGCTGGCAATTGTCATAATTTGTTCGTAACTAAGGTCGCTAAAATCAAAGGCTGGGTCATTCGCGCTTTCAGGCAAATAAGGCAGGTAAGCTTTAGAATTAGAGCGTTGGTCACCAAAATCATCCCGGCTTTCTCGACCCAGTGTCCATGAGAATGGACGTCCAGAGCGGCGCTCCCAAAATAAATTAAACGAGGTGTTATACCCTTCTATAAATTCATTCTCATATCCAAGATTAACCACAAACCTATGCTCGATCTCATAAAATGCGCGGCCTAGGAGGGGAGAGTTTCGATTAATAGTCACCTCACTAAAATAACTCGAATCTGCAGTTGAGGCATTGCCAGGATTTACCTCGGTAATATCTTGATTAGTATAAGAGGTATTTAACTTCACACCACTGTCCCAATGTTTATTCAGAGAAGTGGTAATAATGGTACTTTCACCGCTGTCGTCACTATTACTTAATTGGATGTCATAGCGTCTATCATCATCATAAATATTACCCCATATCGTTCGACCTTCAACTGTTTCACCGGTTTTGAATCGTGATTGGTCAATCCAGAAAGCCGCATCCTGTCGATCTACATAAATTAATTCGCTTGACCAAAAAAAATCCCTTCCGACCCCAGGGATATCAAAGCTTAGGTCTGCCGCTATCTGATAACGCCAATCAGATGGCATTGTGAAATTACTGTCAATTGTATTGGTTGAACCATCACCAGCGACTAAAGAGTTTTGCAAGCTAGCAGGAACTGAATCAAATACAACATTAGCTGGATCAGCGATGGTTGCGGCGACGGCCTCAGATGTTGCACTGGTATTTGTTACGCCATCGTTTGTGTAAGCGTTTGAAAACCATACCAAAGGAGTACCACCACTAAAGCGGCCCACACCACCGCGTAAGGTGAGTTTTTCAGAAAGTTCCCAATTAAAACTTACTCGTGGAAGCAATATATCAATACCATCGGCATTGCCAGTATTGCTAAAGCCATAAGTAGCTAAGTAGTTAGCATTGTAGCTGGGTGCACTATCTACAGATAATGACTCATACCGAAGTCCGCCACTGACGACAAAACCATCAAATAATTCACCTTTTGCTTCAGCATAAAAAGCATAATTGCTTGACTCAATTGTGGCTTCCAAATCATTCATATCATTGGTAAAAGCATTTGAGTATGCAGCTGTGCGTGGTGTTTTATTTTCGAAATCGGCTATTGAATCAAACCACCATCTGCCAGCAGCACTCCTGGCAAATAAATCAGAATTTTCAATGTCTTCAATTTCAACACCAAACTTATAATCAATTTCATCGAGAAGGTAGACTCCATGAAAAGCCAGTGTGGTCGTTTGATTTGATTTAATGTTGCCGTGGCGGTTTTTATCCTGACCAGCAACAATACTTCCGCTGGCGGTTAGAATATTAATTTCACCCCAATTTGAGGTGGTATTTGCTGCTTGTTCATGGTCTTTAAAACTAAGGCTAAATTCCGATGAAAATTCATCGTTCCAATCGGAAAATAAATGTGTGACAAAAATACTTGTTTCAGAGTCCTGAGAGTATTGATTCGACGCGAAATTAATTCGACTACTTGAATTAGTATAATTGAGCGCTGCACTATTTTTTTGATTATTATATGTAAAGTCAGCTCGATGCGCGTTATTAATATTCCAGTCTAACTTCAATAATATTTTTTTGTCACTGTCAGATGGGGGCACATCCCCAATAGAATCTGTTAAGCCATATACCTCATTAAAAGCCGTTAAAACCTGCTGTGTTTCACTGACTGTTACATTGTGACCTTGAAGACTGTCTAAGTCGTAATTAAAAATAATTTCATCCGACCATTCTTCGTAAGAGGCAAAATAAAATAATTTGTCTGCAATAATAGCCCCACCTAATGTGGCACCAAACGTCACTTCGTCGTTATTAAAGTCAAATTCAGTAGGCTGGCCCTCATCATCGAGACTTAATTTGTCGTCTACCGCCTGACCGTTTGTTGGAGTCCACTCATAAAAGATATCACCTGAAAGCTCATTTGTACCCGATTTGGTTACGACATTTATGGTACCACCCGTGAATTTACTCGCGCGCACATTAAACGGCGCATAATCAATGGATATCTGACTTATCGCGTTAATTGAAATAGGCGGACGTTGGGCTGGATAACCGTTGGCGTTCAAACCAAAGGTATCACTGACTGCAACCCCATCAACGTTAAATGAATTAAACTTGGGATTGCTACCGGCAATACTTAATTCAGTGCCGGTAGAATCAACAACGGCTAGAGGGTTACTACGAACGAGATCTTTTATATCGCGATTAACCAACGCAGACTGTTCAATATCCTTGCCAGAAAATATACTCCGTGAGCCTTGACGAGTGTTTAACGCCGGTTTACCAAACACGGTTATGGTTTCGATTTCTGTAAGCGCTACCAAGATGGTTGATAGTTTATAGTTATCATCCAATTGTAAAAAAACGTTTTTAAGTTCTTTCGTTTCATAATTGGCGGATGAAATAGTAATGGTATAGGGGCCACCCACACGCAAACCACGAGCACGATATTCTCCAACTTGATTGCTTGTTAGTTCTTTGGTGGTGCCTGATGGAGTATGTGTAATTTCGATAATGACGTCAGAAAGTACAGCTCCTGATTCGGATTGAACTGAGCCTGTTATCGTACTCGAGGTATCTGACGCATGAACCAATTGAACGTGCAATAGTGTGACAAGAAAAACAGCAAATAAGCTGCAAGTTGACCAATTTTTCATCTTTTACCCATATATTTAATATATTGAAAATGCAGTTCCTTTTGCAGATATTCCTTCATACCATTTTCTATTAATATTTCTGGTTCAGGTGAGCTACGTTCAATTTGTTAAAAAAGAACGCTGTAATCAGCGATCTTAATTGTTTCATGAACTTCATGATGTCAGAGATAGTAATGCAGCGCGCACTATGCATTCTAGGCCCAACATAATCAATTGATATATAAAGAAGAGTTTCAAATTCTGACGCGAAATATTTTTTACAGAATTAAATACACTAAAAGTGACATTTTTCAGCACGCAATCTTTGCGTGAATTGTCCTATTGGCAATGGGAAGAAGTAACTTAATGTGAGCACAGTGCACAGTGATTTAGTAGCGCTTTAGTAGTGTAAATCACACCGTCAGTACTCATAGTTATTTAGAATTCACTTATAAAGTAATAACTATTGAGACAAAGCCAATCCTGAAAATTCAAGAATTCGAC
>JBLHNW010000032.1:0-15668 GCA_047622205.1 Paraglaciecola sp. | reverse complement strand
TGCCCTTCTCTGCCGAATACGTGAGGATGTTGCCTTGCGCATCGAGATAATAAAATTCAAAGCTCGGCCCAAGGATCATGAGAGTGTGAAAGAGATTCTTTAAGGCTTCATAGTCATACACGCCCTCTTGCAACAAGGGGTTATCAGCAACTAAATGCTTGGCTAAATCAAGGTGTAATTTTTGCTCAGCTTCTTGTTTGGTTTGCGATTGGAGCTGTCCAGTTGCCCAGAAAAAACCAGCCAGCACCAGCATAAAAACCGCCACTAACGATAAAGCTAAACGCTGGTAAAAGCATAATTTCATAACTAATAATACCTAAGATTCCTCAACTCCATGAGGATTAAACTTATATCCAACACCCCAAACCGTTTGCACAATTTTCGGTGAAGTGGCGTCTTGTTCTATTTTAGCGCGCAAGCGATTGATATGTGAATTAACCGTGTGCTCGTAGCCACTGTGGTGGTAGCCCCATACTGATTCCAACAACTGACTGCGGCTAAACACCTGATTTGGATGACTGGCCAGATGTTGCAATAACTCAAATTCGGTCGCCGTCAGCTCTAGTGATCGGTCCTTAAAAATAACCTGATGGTTCTTTTGATTTATGCTCAGATGACCGATAACTAAAGATGTGTCTTCGGCACCAACATTGTTCTGTTTGCTTTGCTGCATAACATGGACTTTGCGTAGTTGCGAACGCACACGCGCTTGTAATTCCCGCACACTAAAAGGCTTAGTCATATAATCGTCTGCACCCAGCTCCAAACCCAGTACACGATCCGTTTCAGAGCTTTTCGCTGTGAGCATGATAATCGCTTGTTCTGGCTTTTTGTCTCGTACCTGACGGCAGATATCTAAACCGTTCATGCCCGGTAACATGACATCAAGTATTAGCAAGGAATATTGACCATTTAGGGCTTGTTGTAACGCTTTGTCACCCTTGTCCTGATGCTCAATTTCAACCCCTAATTCAAGTAAATTAACCCGAATTAGATCGGCAATATCGAGATCATCTTCAACAATTAAAACTGTATCTGACATTAACCTAGCTCCACATTTGTTATTTATAAAATAAAAAGGCGCTCTTCGTTTGGAAAAGAGCGCCTATATACCCATACTGCCTCGTAATGTGCATTTCAGCAATAGCATGAGTATAGTGGCCAAAGTAATGATTACTCAGCCTATATTGTTACTCCGTACGAGTTACCATAATGCGTACAGCAGGATTGTCAAATCTATGTTCGACACTCAAGACTGAACTGTTCAAACCATCATCGGCAGATACTACACCAGGATGCATGGCTACATATCCAGTATCACTGCGCATCGCGTTGAAACCTTCGCCACCATCTGCAGGGCCAGGCATTGTGCCTGCTGCTTCAGAATTAACTTCGGATCCAGCATCGTACACACCAGCAGTCGTTGTCCAGCTATCACCAACGGCTAACTGACTTAGGTCCCAGGCATTTAATCCACTAAAAGCATCGTTGGTATTTACTAACATGGTTGCCACAGTTAATTTAGCATCCATCACATCCTGCACAGTAACACTGATAGTTTCATTGCCACCAGGTCCAATTGCTCCAGCACCGGAAGTAGCGGCCATCCCCAGCGCCAATAAACCAGAATTGTCACCGCCTTCTGCCATCATTTCTAATTCTACGGATGGCACACCACCAACAGACCATAAATTTCCAGCTGGATGAAGCACTACTGCAACGGGCGAAAGAGGCTGCGAATTAGTTAAGTTGGTTACGGTTATTTCGTAACTGACATCAACAGGAACCGGCACAGGTGCAGGCACTTCTACAATCACTTCTACTTCTCTGATGACTTCGACTTCATCGTCACCACAAGCACTCAATCCTAGTGTAAATGTCACCAATATGGCGGTATGAAGTTTATTTTTTTTGAATTGTGTAAACATAACAGTCTCCTTAGTTTACGGTTACCGTTACTTTAGCTACCGGGTTTAACCAACGATGAATACTGTTCGTCACATCGCTTATACCGTCTGTTGACGAGTCATCACCGATATTGCCTGGGTGAATATGTACCGTAGCGTTTGATTCGGCATTTGTGACGCCACTGCCCCCCGACCCCAGGTCAGTCAAAAATGGTGCTGCGGGAAAACCAGGTGTGCCTGGCGCGCCACCACCTATAATTTCATCGTTTGCTTCGGTACCGGCATCATAGGCATTAAGATAAACAGTATAGGTACCTGCTTCAGTTGGAATGGCCCAATTGTCGAGACCAATAAAACCATCATTTGAAGGTAAAATCATCGCTACAATAGACAGCACAGTATTGCCTTCAGCAGTCATAAAGCTGCCTGAAACAGACGCAGTAGGTCCTAATGGTCCGGCAGTGGGTTCAGCTAATACATCTGCATTGATAGAAGCAGCAATCGTAACCAGACCGTCCAGTGCACCACCTTCTGCCATTGCCTGAATTTCTGTTGATGCTGCTTCTCCTACCTCAAAAAGGCTTGCATCAGGGATATGTGACACAACTGCAACAGGAGTGAAATACATGCCTTGAGTTAGGTTTTGGACTTCAATCGTTAAGTCTGCTGCCATTGCCTGGTGAGAAGCCACAGCCAGTAATCCAACGCTGCAAAGTGTATTCAATTTTTTCATAGTATTTCCTTCATTTCTAAAATGGTTTGTCTTAGTGAAGGAAAGTTTGAACGCAATATGTCCCGAAAGTATCACGAAAAGAAAACGAATTTATCAAGGCATAAAGGTTATTTGGCAGGCTTTTAGGGCTGGCGAACGCTTAATGGAGCTGAGTCAAATTGTTTTTGGGTAATGGATACCACAGACTAGAATGAGTCAACGGTGTTTGTGTTGGCAGAGTAGGATTATTTAGGTGAAATATTTTGCGTTGCGACAAATTTGCTTTCTCAATAAAAGGTTTATGAACAGACAAAAACAAGGCTTCAAATGAGCCATCTTTGATGGCCTGCCACAATCCTGTTTTTATAACTTTGAACAAGCTCTTATTGTTTTTATTTACGAAAAAATACATGGCTGTCGGGTAATATAAAGCGATATTTTGTTCCACAACAATATCGCTGTCTTGATGCATCATATCCAATTCATTCCAGATTTCCACTACGCTGCGTGGGAAAAAATCAATACGCCCTTTTTCCAACATCCCGAATAAACCATCATAAGTAGTAGGTCCCAAAACGGAAAAGCCTGCGGCCCTTAAGATAGTCGTATCTGGCCAGTCATGACCTTGCCCGGCAATGTTGGATAGCAACTGTTGTTTGGTCATAGTTATGCTGAAATTTTGCTGAGAGCTTTTTAAAATTAAAGGCAGCCGCAATCCGACAAGGCCTTTATAGATAGGAATACGAATTGGTAGGTACTGACTCTCGCGTTCATTGGACGTCATTGACCAAACAACATCAATGCCGTCGTTATGACCAAGAGATTTAAATGCCCGACCTTGCAACATGGGAACATTATCTTTAACCAAAATGTAGGGGCTATCCATCTTACTAAAGCTTAACTCCAATAGTGCTTTTGGATAAACCGCCCGCTTATCCTCTACATTTACTGAAAATGGCATGCTATATACGACCTCTTTAGCCTCTCCACAGGTCACAAAAAATACTGCATAGAATAAAATGAGGATTGCTTTCTGCAGTAATGTCACCTTTCTTTCCCCAGAAATACGAACACTATAAAAGTATAAGTAGCATAGACACTCTATCCAATACAATCAAACCATGATGTTTCCAGAAGATATTACTTTTAGAGATAATCCGCATATCAAAATATGCCTAACTTGGCGAAATGACTAATTTTTCAAGCCTGATATTTTTCTGTTTTATCCTTTGTACAAGCAATTAACAGGACATCTATGTTAAGAAGCAAAATTTACCGTAGTTATCAAAGGGGCGTTTGAAAATAACGATTGTGATAAAGCACCGTTAGTTATGGAGCGACAACCCCATTCCCCAGTGTAATATCATCAATATAGTAGGTATCATTGCCCGGGTTAGTCACTCCGGCATTAAAAAACACGGCGATTTTGCGGTGATCCTCATTTGCCTGATCGGCGAAATCGAAGCTGTACTCCCCCCAGCTATCGAGCTGAGAAATATTAATATCGCGTTCAATTTCGGTGGAGTCTCCTCCTTCTAGTTTTACTTTTAATATTCCTGCAACCGGCGCTATAACTTTTATGGTGAAAATATTGTTACTCGAAAGATCAATCGAATCATTGAAATCTATGACCAGTGCGTCCCATGGCCCTACAGGATCAACATATTGCCCCACATATTGACTAGGATTTTCTGCTGAGGAATGGGGGTTTTCAACGACCGTAACACCCGGTAACGACATCAATTTTTGACAATCAAAATCAGAAATCATGCCTTCAACAGTCACGCTATCGGCACAAGGATCCATCGGTACTGGTGTTATTAATGGCTCAGCGATGGCCAAATCAAGCCCTTCAATCGCAGCGTTAATTTTAGCGTACTCCCCCTCAATCAGGGCCATGAAAGGCAAATAAATACCGTCTTCAATCATGAATTCGCGGGTTTCGCGAAACACGCCTCCCATCATGGCCAAATCAGTGAGTACCTTTCCATCCCATGTTAGAAGAGAGGCAATGGCAAATGTATGAGTGTCATATGACTCGGTCATACCATAGTCACCCAGCATCTTATCGTAAGCCAGTACATTTCTGAGCCAGTTAAGCCCAGTATTATTATGGCTGACTTGATCTGCTAACAACATTGGGAAGGTGGCATATGGAGCACTAACGGTATTCCCGACACCTATTTCAGACGCAACTGCCTGCACACCAAGTAGTGACATATAATTCAGATCTGGCGCATTTACCGATGCAAAAAAACCACGAAATTGATGTTTGTTTGAAAAATCAGCTCTGACTTTCTCGCCATTTAGATATAAGTCTCGCGCGTCTTTAAAGTCAAGATATGGCAACACCAAAAACTTCCACTGCTCATGGGAAGAGAATGCCCATCCCTCAATAACCGTAAGTACTTCACCAGATGTAGTGGTGTAGTTACGGGAGTTAACAAATTTGTTCGCCCATATTTCTTGTTTTTCAGTCGCCGATAGATCATTGCTAAAGAGCGTCATAAACACCGCCATTAGCTCTCCCTCATAAGAGTCGGTTAAGGCATAACTATCCTTAATATAACTAAGCTGTTCCGGCGGTAGTGATGAATCTGCATTACCATTGAGATCTACAAATTGACTGATCCCCGAGATAACATTGCGCTGGGGATCAAAAAACAGTGTTTTTGCATTGCTGGCCATCTTTTGAAAACGTTGCTCATAACGCTCAGCCAAGTTGTTATAGCCCATTTTGTATAAAGACTTATAAGTTAGAAATATCGACCAGGCCAGTTGCCCATTATCTAGAGCAGGAAGTCGGTCTTCCCAGCCAGACAATGGATAAACCCCAACACCATTTCCTCTATCTTCTGAGATAAACCAGGGAAAAAAACCGCCAAATGCCGGATATTCAGTATCAAATTGTTCGTAGGATGTAATTTTCTGTTCGAGTAAATTGAGTGCAATAGAAACAGCGTTTATGACATCATTTCCACTAAGTAAGCGTTGTGCTCGTTGGTCATTCAAAATCGTTTTAGCTAACACATTTAGATGCAAAGACTCTTTAGATGCTGCGCTAAAACGGGAAGGTTCACCAAGAGGCTCCAGTGTACTACTGTTTAATCCAACTCCATCGTGGGTGAGCCCTGTAGTGGCATTGACACCTACCCCCATTTGCAAAAAATTAGATTCTTTTGCGAGAATGTTGTCGATATATAGTTCGTCTTCAGCAATTTGCTCAATTGTCATGCTACTGGAAACGGGGGTTACGCTGACCGCAAACCCAGCAGAAGTCGACAGCCCCTGCTCATCGGTGGCAGTAACAGTAATATTTGTGCTACCACTTTGTAACGAGCTCGGTATGCCAGAAAGTATCATTTGTTGTGTATCAAGCCACAACCAGTCAGGTAATTTATCTTCATCAGACTCTGCCGCGCTAATCACAAGGTCGCCCTCATCGCTAAAACGCCCGAGTAATTCCACTTTAAAGAAAATGCCAGCATCTGCTTGAACGTCGATAAAGTTTGCATCGAGTTGCGGTGCTGAATTTGCGGGCTCAGGGATAACAGGGTCGGTAATGTCAGAAGCAGAAGGTGTGGAGCTGCCACCACAGCTTATTAGGGAAAGAAAGAGTAATAACCAGCAAGAAACCCCAGCCAATTTTATCAAATGATGCATTTTAAGCGCCTGTAATATGAAATTCGGACTTACAAAGTGGCTCTGCAAAATAGTAAGCAATATGATGTTCGCCACAACTTTATTTGGCAATAAGGACAGAACGCCCAATAGATTGCAAACCTAATTGGCAGCTATCACATCACTTTTGTGTTAATTGCCAGGCAAAATAATCTGGGCCAAAGTAAAGTTATTTGATTTTACCAAGAATCGCATTTAATTAGTTCGAACCAAGTTACTCCTGGAAAGGCTGGTTTAACTGCGGAATATAAGTTTAGTAGAGCAGACTATAAATCTTACGACGGTATTTGGATTTAAGCGGGTCGCCATCCGGTAGCGCATTGATCATATCCAGAGTGAGCTTTTTTGCCTCGCCGAAGTTCAAGTCTTCTAACAAAACAGACAGAATTAGTGCTAACGCCTCTTCAATTTGATTAGCTTGCTGTAACTGTATAGCCAGTTGTACTTTTACTTCAAGATTTTCCGGCTCTCGCTCAAGATGCTCTTGCAGCGCCTTAATCTCAGGGGATTCTGCAGCTTGCTCTGCTAACTCTATTTTTCCAAGAATACTCCTATAAAGAGGACCCTGATCAACTAAACCTATGGTATCCAACAGAGCTTTTGCCTGTTTAATCTGACCAATTTCAACCTGACAATCAGCCAACAGTAATTTGATGTCCGCTCTTAGCGGGTTCAGTTCGTTCGCTTGCTTTGCCAGAGTGTAAGCTTGGGAATAATCGCCTTCACTAACTAGCGCACCGGCTTGTTCGAATAGCGCATCTTCTGGCTTAGGTAGATGTTTTTCAAACAGCTGGCAAATTTGCTCTTCAGTTTGCGGCCCGGCAAATCCATCTATGGGTTGACCTTCTTTGACTAAAATTACCGTCGGTAAATTTTGCACTCCAAATTGACCAGCAATTTCTTGTTGTTGTTGACAATCTACTCGCGCGTGAATCATCGTATCACTGTACGATGCAGCAAGTGTTTGCAACAAAGGAGCGAGTTGCTGGCTCGGTTCGTAACCTTCAGCCCAAAATTCGACCATCACAATTTTATTTTGTGACCCGTCTATAACAACCTGCTGAAAATTTTCTACTGTGATGTCGATAATGTTTTGCATTTATTTTTCCCTAGCTTTTATGATAGCTATTTCATATGGCAAAAACAGTGGGGGCGTTTTACCAAAATGCAAGCTTTCGCTACATTCATTAAGCACTGTTGCTCGAGTTGATACTCCAGTTAATTTCAGACATATAGTCACTGCCTAAGGTCTCCTATTTGGCGCTTGAAGGTAATTGTCAACAAGTAGACAATTACGTGAAATGTTCTGTGATAGATTTCACTTGCTTACTTCAATAATTAATAGTTGAACTGCCTTATGTCACGAGAATTCAAAAGTTTTACTGATTTTTATCCATACTACCTATCCGAACATCAAGATAAAATATGCAGGCGTTTACATTTTGTAGGCTCATTTCTCATTTTGCTTGTCGCAGGTTTTGCACTTACCACCCAACAATGGGTTTTTCTTTGGTTATTACCAGTGTTTGGTTACGGTTTTGCCTGGACGGGTCACTTCTTTTTTGAGCACAACAAACCCGCGACATTTAAACATCCTTTTTACAGTTTGCTAGGCGATTGGGTGATGTTTAAGGATATATTGGTTGGAAAGATTAAATTTTAGTCCATTGAGGAGATCTGTTCTTACCCAGACTGTAAAAGTAACAAAAAGCCCACTTGCTTAATTAATGAGCATATGATGTTCATTTTATTGACTTTTATTTAACACCTGCGATTTGAAATATATCCCTTGTGTAATTGTCAAGGCCTGCTGACTAAAAAAACAACAATTTTGTATGCTTTCTAGCCTTTTAAATCGCACAAAAAAACCGTAAACTTGCCGCCCTTTTTTGCTATATGGACAATTTGTGCGCAATTGCGCGTTTTTAATATGCAGATTGGTACATATAAGCTTGAAAATAATTTGATTCTAGCCCCTATGGCCGGTGTCACAGATAGGCCGTTTCGGCAACTGTGTAAACGACTAGGAGCAGGATTGGTGGTGTCAGAAATGCTCTCTTCCAATCCCAAAGTGTGGAACACGGATAAATCCAGACTACGTATGGATCACACTGGCGAAGAAGGTATTCGTGCGGTGCAAATTGCTGGGGCGGATCCCGAATTAATGGCGCAAGCGGCACAACTAAACGTCAGCAATGGCGCGCAGATTGTAGATATTAATATGGGTTGTCCTGCAAAGAAGGTGAATAAGAAGTTAGCAGGTTCTGCACTTTTGCAAGACCCACAACTGGTTGAGAGAATCATTCAAGCAGTAGTGAAGTCAGTAAATGTGCCTGTAACTTTGAAGATACGTACAGGTTGGAATACCGATAATCGCAATGGCTTGCAAATAGCCAAAATTGCACAAGATAACGGTATTCAATCACTTGCAGTGCATGGCCGCACGCGCGCCTGTATGTACAAAGGCAATGCTGAGTACGACACTATAAAAGCCATTAAACAGGCAGTGTCTATCCCGGTTGTTGCTAACGGTGATATTACCTGCGCCTTAACCGCAAAAAGGGTGCTGGAATATACACAGGCGGATGCTTTGATGATCGGTCGTGGAGCCCAGGGACATCCCTGGATATTCCGTGAGATACATCACTATCTGCAAACCGGTCAGATATTACCTGCGCCCCACATTAATGAAGTGAGCAGCGTTTTGCTTGAACACATTATTAATGTCCACCAGTTTTATGGTGAATTTATGGGAGCCAGGATAGCCCGCAAACACGTGGGTTGGTATTTGACAGAACACGATCAGCAACGTCTGTTTCGTGCAAAGTTCAATGCCATCGAAGATGCAAATGAGCAGCTCGATGCATTGGCTAGATACTTTGACAAATTGGCAGGCGAACTAGCTAATTAGCTGGTTTAAAACCCTAACTATTTGAAGATACATTGTATTTTCAACTACTACGGGATGCCTGCTGCTAAATGATGACTAACTTAAGAGCAAGACGTATATGTTCGATCAAAATATAACTTCACCTTTTACCACTACAATAACCACTCCTGCACAAACACAGGCCCAAAAACCTCTTCGTGATTCTGTTAAGCAGGCAGTTAACAAGTACTTAAAACAACTCGATAACACTAATATCGAAAATTTGTATGAGCTAGTGATGGCTGAAGTTGAAGCACCGATGTTAGAAGAAATAATGACATTTACTCGTGGTAACCAGACTCGCGCGTCTATAATGTTAGGCATCAACCGTGGCACACTTCGTAAGAAGTTAAAGCAATACGGCATGAACTAAACTGTGATACGAACATGAGAGCACCATAGGGTGCTCTTTTTGTTTCTGCGTAAATACACAAGTAACCTTTATCAAGCAGCTTTTTTTTGTGGAAGAAATGTCCAACATGAACACAGCAAAACCTATTCGACGTGCCCTAATCAGCGTATCTGACAAAACTGGTATTCTTGAGTTTGCCCAATACCTAGCCAGTCAAGGCGTGGAGCTAATCTCAACCGGTGGAACAGCCAAGCTTCTCACAGCCAGCGGTTTGAAGGTTATTGAAGCATCAAGTTATACGGGTCATCCTGAAATTATGGATGGAAGAGTCAAAACCCTACACCCTAAAATTCACGGTGGAATTCTGGCGCGCCGCGGGATTGACGAGCAAGTCATGGCTGACAATCAAATTCAGCCAATTGATTTGGTCATAGTGAATCTTTATCCCTTCGCTGCAACTGTCGCCAACGATGATTGCAGCCTGGAAGATGCCATCGAAAATATCGATATCGGTGGCCCAACTATGGTGCGTGCCGCAGCTAAAAACTATAAAGATGTGGCAATTGTGGTGAATGCCAAAGATTATGCCCGAGTTATCTTGGAAATGACTGAAAATAACGGTTCATTAAAATATGCTACCCGTTTTGATCTCGCCATAGCTGCCTTTGAGCACACCGCCGAATACGACGGCATGATCGCCAATTATTTTGGCGCCATGATTGAATCAAGTGAATGTGAAGAAGATTGCGGTCACCAGCACAGTGAATTTCCGCGCACTTACAACATGCAATTTACTAAAAAGCAGGATTTACGCTACGGCGAAAACAGCCATCAAAATGCTGCGTTTTATGTTGAGAACATTATTCAGGAAGCCTCAGTTGCTACAGCCAAGCAACTACAGGGCAAAGAACTATCGTTCAACAACATCGCCGATACCGACTCTGCTTTAGAATGTGTTAAAGAATTTGCTGAACCAGCCTGTGTTATCGTTAAACACGCTAACCCCTGTGGTGTTGCCTTAGGGGAAGACATATTCGAAGCTTACAACCGTGCTTACCAGACCGATCCTACCTCAGCTTTTGGCGGCATTATCGCCTTCAATCGTGAATTGGATGCAGAAACTGCCACGGCAATCGTCGAGCGCCAGTTTGTTGAAGTCATAATTGCGCCTTCTATTAGTAAGGAAGCCATGGAAGTGGTTGCCACCAAGAAAAATGTGCGCTTGCTAAGCTGTGGAACCTGGCAAGGTCAACTTACCGAAGGTCACGATTTAAAACGTGTCAACGGAGGTTTATTAGTTCAGGAACGTGATTTCGGCATGGTTGATATCGCAGATCTTACCGTGGTCAGTAAAGTGCAACCTACAGAGCAACAAATAAAAGATTTGATGTTTACCTGGAAAGTCGCCAAATACGTTAAATCAAACGCGATTGTATATTGTAAAGACAGCATGACGATTGGTGTAGGTGCAGGGCAAATGAGTCGCGTTTATTCCGCTAAAGTAGCGGGTATCAAGGCGGCCGACGAAGGTTTAGAAGTACCTGGATCGGTTATGGCATCAGATGCTTTCTTCCCCTTCCGTGATGGAATTGATGCAGCAGCAGCAGCAGGTATCAGCGCGATCATCCAACCCGGTGGTTCTATGCGCGATAATGAAGTGATTGCTGCAGCCGACGAACATGGGATCGCCATGGTCTTTACCGGTATGCGCCACTTCAAGCATTAGCATAATACTCATACCCAAAATCAAAATCATTGGAACTGCATGGCGGCGGCAAATGATTGAGACCCCATGAACTTAGTCTACTAAGTGATTGGGGCGAATAAATGTAGCCAACAAACAGGCAGTTTCAAGGATGAAGGGTATTAAGTTGGCGGAGCACAAAAGCTCCGTTTTTTTATGTCACACTTTTTGCTGTCTTGATAAAACAAAACAGCTACAATCTGCAACCTAAATTTAATTCATATAAAGGCAGTCCTTGATGTTTAAACAGTTCAGAAAATTTGTTTTACAAGCAGTTATTTTTAGCGCCCTACTAGTCCCTTCGTTGGCCTATGCAGATGCCATTTCTGATGCTGTCGCCGACGAAAAACGTCCTTTAGAGCAGCGCCTGCGTGATGAATATCGCCACCCACAACAAACCCTGCGCTTTTTTGATGTGCAAGCAGATATGGCAGTAGCAGAAATCTCTCCTGGTGGCGGTTGGTACGGCAATATTCTTGCTTCATTGTTAAAAGATAGTGGTACTTATTATGCGGCACATTATTATGTAGACGAAAACACTAATTCTTATTTCAAAAAATCCCTCGATGGATTTATGCAGGTAGTTAAAAATAACCCTGCTTACAAGAATGCCAAAGTGACCGGTTTTCACCCTATCAAAGCCCTTGATTTTGCCCCAGCAGGCTCGCTGGATCGTGTACTGTCGTTTAGAAATATTCATAACTGGTATGGGCAACATGGTGAAAAAGGTGTGATAAACGCCTTTAATTCCTTTTTTAAAGCATTAAAAGCGGGTGGCATTCTTGGTGTGGTAGCACATCGTCTGCCTGAAACGATGAGTGATGAAAAACAACTAAAGTCTGGTTACATGAAACAGTCTTATGTGATTAAAATGGCAGAGAAAGCTGGTTTCAAATTAGCAGCAAAAAGCGCAGTCAACCTTAACCCTTTGGATGGCACCGATCATGAAAAAGGTGTATGGACCTTGCCTCCAGGCTTACGTTTGGGTGAGAAAGACAGGGCTAAATATTTGGCTATCGGCGAAAGCACCAGAATGACTTTAAAATTTATCAAACCGGCAGCTCACTAGTAAATTACTGCATCTAACTTAGTAAGTAGAATAAATGAAAATATTAATTATCGGCGGCGGTGGTCGTGAACATGCTCTTGGTTGGAAAGTCGCCCAATCAAACAAGGTCGATCAAGTTTTTGTGGCCCCCGGCAACGCTGGAACAGCCCTTGAACCAAAGTTAGTCAATATTGAAGTGGGTGCTGAAGACGTGAGTGGATTACTCGCATTCGCCCTACAACAACAGATTGATTTAACCATAGTCGGCCCTGAAGTTCCGCTGGTACTAGGCGTAGTTGATGCTTTTCAGGCCGAGGGATTGAAAATATTTGGTCCTTCGAAGGCGGCGGCACAACTTGAAGGCTCAAAGGCATTTACTAAAGATTTTCTTGAAAGGCACAACATTCCTACCGGCGACTATCAAAACTTCACCGAAATTGAACCCGCTCTGGCTTATGTGCGACTGAAAGGTGCTCCCATAGTTATCAAAGCAGATGGCTTAGCTGCTGGTAAAGGGGTGATAGTTGCCATGACATTAGTAGAAGCCGAAAACGCTATCCGCGATATGTTAGCGGGTAACGCATTTGGCGAAGCAGGCAGCCGAGTGGTGATAGAAGAATTCCTCGACGGAGAAGAGGCCAGCTTTATCGTCATGGTCGATGGTACAAATGTCCTTCCTTTTGCTACCAGCCAGGATCACAAGCGTGTTGGAAACGGTGACAGCGGCCCAAATACTGGTGGCATGGGAGCGTATTCGCCTGCCCCCGTAGTTACTGCTGAAATCCACCAGCGGGTGATGAATGAGGTCATATACCCAACTGTCGAAGGTATGGCCGCTGAGGGCAATCCTTATAACGGCTTCTTGTATGCTGGTTTGATGGTAATGGCCGATGGCACACCCAAAGTAATCGAATACAACTGCCGTTTTGGTGATCCCGAAACACAGCCGATCATGCTGCGCTTACAGTCTGATTTAGTCGAACTAGTAGAGTTGGCAGTTGCCGGTAAGCTCGATCAAGCTGAAGCCATATTTGACTCACGAGCATCAGTCGGAGTGGTATTGGCCGCAGGTGGTTATCCTGGTGATTACCATAAAGGCGATGTGATCAGCGGCTTAACTCAGGGTAACGAAATCGCCAAAGTATTCCACGCTGGCACTAAGAATCTAAATGACAAAGTTACGACTAACGGCGGCCGTGTATTATGCGCGACTGCCCTAGGGAATAGCGTGACAGAAGCACAACGAAACGCCTATGCATTGGTGTCAGAAATAAGCTGGAATGGCATGTTTTATCGTGATGATATTGCTTACCGAGCAATCGCCAGAGAGTAAGAGTAAATGTCCTACTGTTCGAACAATTAGAAAAGCGCATTTGCGCTTTTTTTATGTGTGATTTGTGCCAGACGATTTATATATACTTGTGCTACGCAAAGTTACATCGAAAAAAAGTACAAATTGTGATCGACCCACATTTTATTTTCGTTAAACTGTAAATAGAAACCCATTCCCACAAAGCCAATGCGCTTACCCAAGGAAACTATCATTATGAAATATGTAGTCGTCACTGGTGCTTCTACCGGCATTGGCCGCGGTTGTGTCAAAGTCCTGTCCGAAAAGGGCTTTCATGTCTTTGGGTCGGTTCGTAAGCAAGCAGATGCGGATAGTTTGACCCAGGAATTTGGTGACAAGGTCACCCCTTTGATTTTTGATACGACGGATGAGCAAGCAGTTACAGCCGGTGCAGCCAAGGCCAAAGAAATTATGGGCAGTGCCACGCTGTCTGGACTGGTCAATAACGCGGGAATTGCTGTCACCGGGCCACTTATGCATGTGCCTATCGATGAGCTGCGCCATCAGTTAGAAGTCAACACTATTGCTCCTGTGATTGTTTCCCAGGCATTTTTGCCATTGCTAGGAGCAGTTAATCCTCCGCTGCAAAATCCCGGACGCATTATCAATATTTCTTCCCTGGCAGGTGTTACCGCCATGCCATTTGTTGGTCCTTATGCCGCTTCAAAACATGCACTTGAAGCCATTTCCGGATCATTACGACAAGAACTGATGATGTATGGTATTGATGTCATCATTATTGGTCCCGGCTCAGTGGCAACCCCCATCTGGGACAAAGCTGAACATGTAGATTCAAGTCAATACAGCGACACAGATTTCAAGCAACCACTTGAGATTATGGGCAATCTTATGAGTGAATTAGGGCTTAAAGGTATTGCGGTTGAAAAGGTTGGGGAGCTAGTACACCACACCATTACCACAGCTAAGCCAAAAGTGCGCTACACCATTGTACCCAATAGATTACGTGACTGGATCATTCCGCAAAACTTGCCCCTGCGTCTGCTGGACAAAATTGTTGGAAGTAAGCTGGGCCTTAAAAAACTAGGTACATAAGGGATGCTCCTGACATTAAACAGTCATACATTCCCTAGTTACGCTCGAGCATAATTGAAATATTTCGTGTTAGATTGACGTTCTATATATTAATAACGAGCACCCTTTGGCTCCAGGAGAGTGTCCGTTGAAAAATCAGTTAAATAAGGTAATAGTAGGATTAGTTTATGAAGGAAAATACTACCAATGAAATCCAATAGCGACAAACCAATGTTATCTTTAAAAATTAGGATATTGATAGGTATCTTGGCAATTCCATCCTTATTTTTAGCCTTTATGATAGGGGCAACTATTATGAAGGGAGATTACGATGAAATTAGCTATTTCGAGGTGATGTATTCATTGGTTGGGATTTTTGCAGTTCACATCGCGCTGACTGGAAAAAGATACTTTTAGGTAAGTGATCGCTATGTTTGAAAAAACATCACATAACAGCATCTTTTAACAATGCGGAGAGTTTACCCAATGAGAATATTGCTTATCGTTATTTTGACAGCTTTATGGTCGAACTCAGTCTACGCTCAATCACAAGATAGCTACAATGGTCTTTGGTGGAATGAAGATCGCAGCGGGATTTTTGAAATAATCGTAGTCGAACAGGACATTACCGGAATAACCCGTTGGGGCGATAAGCCTGAAGTAGACAGTCACAACCCGGATCCGGCATTGCAAAATAGAAGCCTAAAAGATATTACCTTCTTATGGGGTTTTAACTACGATTTGAAAAATAATACGTGGCTAGATGGACAGGTTTACGACCCCAAAAAAGGCAAAACCTATAGCGCTAAAATGCGTTTGGATAAGACCGCAAATATCTTGAAAATGCGCGGTTATATTGGTATTTCACTATTTGGCCGCAGTGCTACGTTTGAAAGAGTGCAAGAACAGGAC
>JBLHNW010000031.1:0-15816 GCA_047622205.1 Paraglaciecola sp. | reverse complement strand
TATAAATGCAAAAAGAGCACAAAAAGTGCTCTTTTATTAAAATTCAGTTCAAAAACTCGAGCCTTTATGCGCTCAGCTTATGTGATTAAATTTATAGATCGAAAGACTTGCTCAAAGAGAAGTACAAGGATTCATCATCATTAAGATCAGAGCCACTAAAAAGGATACCAACGCCTACATCAAACCCGCCTACTTCAGTGCCATAGGCTACGTCGAAATATTCACCCTCAGCGTCTTTTCCATAAGTTCCAAACGTACCGCTAAAGCCGTCTTTCTCAATGGTAATTGTTAAGATGTCATAATCACCTTCAGTAGCAGCTTCATCACCAACTACTCCATCCCACTCACCTACGCTGTAGCCAACACTGAACAAACCAAAGCCTGCGCTCAAGTTAATTTCATTGTAGGCAGAATCAAAATCACCAGTATATTGGTAAGTAGTCGCGCCAAAACCGAGCGAAATACCACTATCTAATTCAATGCCATAACCTGCATAAAGATCGATTTCTAAGCCATCATCAACATCAGCAGCCCAGGTGCCAATATAAAAGCCCTTAGTATCGTAATCCAGTCCAGCGCTAGCTGAAGCACCAGAGGTTTGTTCAATTCCACGGAAATGATATTGAGAAACCAATCCTACGTTGGCACTCATTCCGGCAGATGCGATTTGGCTAAAACCTGAAGCGGCCAAAACAGCTGCTACGATTGCGGTGGGTTTTACTATTTTCATGTGTTAACTCCAGTGATAATTATAATTCTTTAAATATGTTGAAAAGCGATTCTATCGCGCTATTTTTATTTTTATGGATTCGTTAACGCAATTCTAATGCCTAAAATAAAATTTAACTTTTTGACGCTAAAAAAACACTTATCTTACTGTTTTATATGGTTAATTATAAAAATAATAAATTAGGCACAAGCATCAAAATTGCGTTGATATCACACTTATTGCACCAATATGAAACATTAGGTCTTTTTTAGTGCAACAGGATCGCTTTTGTCATGCCGACTTTTTCGGTAGAGTACGGTGTTTTCTACAGCGAGTGTTTTTATGCGCCCATATTTAATTGCCCCCTCCATTTTGTCCGCAAACTTTGCAACCTTAGGTACAGAGGTAGACGCTGTACTTGCAGCTGGTGCTGATGTTGTTCATTTTGATGTAATGGATAACCATTACGTGCCAAATTTAACCATTGGGCCAATGATTTGTCAGTCCTTAAGAGATTACGGGATCGCTGCTGATATAGACGTACATTTAATGGTTCAACCTGTCGATCATATGATTAGTAGCTTTGCAGCAGCAGGAGCGACCTATATAAGTTTTCATCCTGAAGCGTCTTTGCACGTGGATCGTAGTATTCAACTTATTATTGATGCTGGCTGCAAACCTGGATTGGTTCTGAATCCTGCGACGCCCCTGTGCGTGCTTGAAAACGTAATACATAAACTTAGCCATGTACTACTTATGTCAGTTAATCCAGGTTTTGGTGGCCAGTCCTTTATCCCGCAAACTCTAAATAAAATTAAGCGGGTAAAACAACTAATCCAACAATCTGGTAAAGATATAAGAATAGAAATTGACGGCGGCGTAAAAGTCGATAATATTCGCGCCATTGCAGAAGCAGGTGCAGATATGTTTGTAGCGGGTTCGGCCATATTTGGCCAAGCTGATTATCACCATGTAATAAAGCAAATGCGCGACGAATTGGCGCAGGCTCACACATAATTTTTTTTACTCTACATAATTAAGACGATTCCAACATGAATAAACCTATTGTACTCAGCGGTTGCCAGCCTTCCGGCCAGCTTACTATCGGCAATTACATGGGCGCTTTACGCCAGTGGGTGCACATGCAAGAAGAACACGACTGCATGTTTATGTTAGTTGATTTGCACGCGATAACGGTGCGGCAAGATCCGAAAGAATTATATAACGCATGTTTAGATGGTTTAGCACTTTATATTGCCTGTGGCATTGACCCATCAAAAAGTACTATTTTCATGCAATCCCATGTTCCTGAGCATGCTCAACTCGCCTGGATATTGAATTGTTATACCCAGATGGGTGAATTGAATCGTATGACTCAATTCAAAGATAAGTCTGCGAAAAATATTACTAATATCAACGCTGGTTTATATAGCTATCCAACTTTGATGGCGGCGGACATCCTGCTTTATAGAGCCAGTATTGTGCCTGTAGGCGAAGATCAAAAACAACATTTAGAACTTACCCGAGATGTCGCAGGTAGATTTAACAACATTTATGGCGACGTATTTGTTGTGCCGGATCCTTATATTCCAGAATTCGGGGCCCGGGTAATGAGTCTTCAAGAACCAAACAAAAAAATGTCAAAATCCGATGTTAACCCCAATAACTTCGTTGGCTTATTGGAAGATCCGAAGAAAATTGCCAAAAAGATAAAACGTGCTGTGACTGACTCAGATGAGCAAGCGCGCATATATTTTGATGCCAAAGAAAAACCTGGTGTGTCTAACCTGTTAAGTTTGTTGTCTTGTGCCACCGGTAAAAGTATTGAATCCTTGGTTCCTGAATACGAGGACAAAATGTACGGACATCTCAAGGGGGATGTAGCAGATTCTGTTGTCGCATTACTAGAGCCAATCCAAGCAAAGTTTCATGCTTTAAGACATGATCGTACAGAGCTAGACCGGATTATGCGTGAAGGGGCGGATAGAGCCAGCTCACGAGCAGCAGTGACCTTAGCAAAAGCGTATGAAGCAGTGGGTTTTATTAAACGCCCTTAGTGCACTGACAGGAAAATAGATTTGCATGGTGCTGTTAATTGACAACTATGATTCTTTCACCCATAACCTGGCTCGGTATTTTGTCGAGTTAGGTCAGCAGGTAGAAGTAGTACGTAATGATCAGATCGATTGTGTTGGTATCGCAGAATATCAGCCAGATTATTTGGTTTTTTCACCTGGACCTTGTAGTCCAAATGAAGCAGGTATTACTCTGTCTGCCATTCGATGTTTTGCCGGGAAAATACCGATACTTGGTGTATGTCTGGGACATCAGGCAATTGGCCAGGTATTTGGTGCGCAAGTTATCAATAGTGACAATATAAAACATGGAAAAACGTCCCTGATACAACATCAGAATACAAAGCTATTTCGGAATATAGATTCCCCGTTCATCGCCACTCGTTACCATTCTCTTTTACTAGAGGAAAAAACTATATCAGACGATTTCTCTGTCACAGCCTGGTGTCAGGAGCAAGGCTTCGAAAAAGAGGTGATGGCAATTGAGCACCTGACCTTACCTATTGTAGGGGTTCAATTTCATCCGGAATCCCTCCTAACAACCTGTGGCAAACAAATTCTGGACAATTTTTTACATCAAAACTAAACAGTTAACATGTGAAGCTATAGTGTTTATGCACTAATCCTGCAATACTCTTGTAACGTTTCTACCATAATAAATTACTGCACTAAATACATGACTAGTACCCTTCCTATCCAACAATTAGTAAACAAACGTTTTAATGAACTTTTTGTCGATCGAAAGGAAGCGGTTCTTAACGTTTCTACTGAGGGGCAGAAAAAGCTCGATGTGGTAGCTCAGCAACAAAAGAAAACACCGCGACTTTTGCTTAGAGTAGAAAAACAAGCTATTAGGGAAAAAGATCTCAACAAAAAACTTGAATATAACTACATAAATGGGATCAGGGATCAAATTCATCTGGTGGTTGAGCAACGTCTACAAAAGAGTCTCAAAGATACCGAAAACATATACAACAAAGTATTAGGTATTGATGAAAAGTTACCAGAATTATTAGACATGATCTCGGTTCGCGCTGCCACCATTTCGAAAATTGAACCTCTAGCAACAGAAATCCCATGGTTATATCAAGATCTGCTGAAACTTGTTAATCAGCCCAAATACCGCCGGTTTGATAATAAGGGCAAGGTTGTGGGAGTGGAGAATTTTCGTGTAGGCTTGAGCTTTTTCGGCATTGAAAATTTATCAAGCGTCATAGTCTCTTTGGCCCTGCGTCGCTTACTACCGCAAATAACCGACCCCTACCCTCAAATTAAAACGCACATCTGGGAACAGGCGATGGCAACTGGCATCGTGTGCAAGACTCTCGCCTCTCTTAACAATATTGACCAGTCACAAGCATTTATATTGGGCATGTTGCAAATGGTTGGCTGTATTGTAGTTGTACGCCAATATTTTAGACTGTTCGACCGCGTGCAACAAGAAGCCCTTATAGAGGCTCATGAAGGACAAAAGCATCAGGAACACACAGCTTTAATGCAAACGACTCCAAGTGGAGAATTTTTAACTGCAATGATTGATAAGTATGCATTACAAACAAGCGCGAAGATAATCGATAATATGACACTTCGCAGGGTATTTATTACCAAAGCAATGAGTGAAGTTGCAGCAAGTATTCCCGTCCAGGAAATGTCACCACTAGCTAAGGTACTTCAACAAGGTCAAGCCTATGCAAAATATCGGATGTTGAAAAGCCAAAAATTACTTGATAAGCAACAATCCAGAGAATTTTTACTCAATTTGAATTTTCCGAGCGGTGCATTAGCTGCCTTAAAAACAACTGATATACGTGCTCTCAACTTTGCTGCGGAAAACTAATCTTTTTTTTCTGCACATATTCATGCATTCATCGCTATTGCGCGATACGTACGGCTGAGTCAATAAATAAATGAAGCTTGGCGTAACTCCAAAATATATACCGCACTAATTATTAGATAGTTATTCACTATTATTGCAAATTTACACGAAAGCCTTTAAATACAAGGGCAAACGCGCTAGCAAGCTAAAGACAATTGGTTTTTTTTCTGAAATAATGCTTGTCTTTTTTGCCTCTCCAGGCAGAATTTTTCCAATGATTTAGAACATAGAGGTAGCGGTATGAATGTGACGCGCGAATTGTTTGATGAAGTAATGGTCCCGAATTATAATCCAGCAGCCATGATCCCGGTTAGGGGTTTGGGTTCACGTATATGGGATCAAAATGGCACGGAATATATCGACTTTGCCGGTGGCATAGCGGTTAATGTTCTCGGTCATTGTCATCCAGCCTTGGTCGCAGCGCTCAAGGAACAAGGGGAAAAGCTATGGCATTTAAGCAATGTCCTGACCAATGAGCCCGCGCTTCGATTAGCAAAAAAATTAAGCGATGCAACCTTCGCTGAACGCGTCTATTTTGCAAATTCCGGTGCTGAAGCGAATGAAGCAGCTTTGAAACTCGCACGACGTTTCGCTCTGGATCAATACGGTGCAGATAAAAACCAAATCATTTCCTTCAAACAAGGATTTCACGGCCGTACCTTCTTTACAGTAACTGTGGGTGGACAAACAGCCTATTCGGACGGATTCGGACCAAAACCAGGGGCAATTGATCACGCTGATTACAATGATCTCACCAGCCTGGCAGAACTTATGTCGGATAAAACATGTGCGGTGATGATCGAGCCTCTGCAAGGTGAAGGAGGCATAATCAGTCCAACCGCCGATTTTATTCAAGGCGTTCGTGCGTTATGCGATAAACACAATGCTTTGTTGATCTTTGATGAAGTGCAAACAGGTATGGGACGTACCGGCGACCTATATGCCTATATGGGTTGCTCTGTAGTGCCTGATATTCTAACAACCGCAAAGGCTCTGGGTGGCGGATTCCCAATAGGTGCAATGTTAACCACTGGCGCTATTGCAGCACACCTAAAAATTGGAACACATGGCAGTACTTATGGTGGCAACCCTTTAGCCTGTGCAGTTGCTGAAGCAGTACTGGACATCGTCAATACCCCAAAAGTATTGGATGGAGTGAAGCACAAAGAGCAGTTATTCCGTGATGGACTCGCTGCTATTAACCATAAACATCAGTGTTTCAGCGAAATTCGCGGTAAGGGTTTGTTGTTAGGCTGTGCGTTAAATGAAAAATTTTCGGGTCGTTCAAAGGAGTTTTTAGTCGCGGCAGCTGCTGAGCAACTTATGTGTTTGATTGCTGGAGCAAATGTGGTTCGTTTTGCACCATCCTTGATTATTCCTGATCAGGATATTAAAGATGGTTTAGCCCGTTTCGAACGCGCTGTCGACAAAGTAGTCAACGGTTAATTCACTCCAAAAAAGAGTAAGCGAACATGAAAATAATTCGCCCAATCAGACAGAGCGATTACCTTTCGCTCCATGACATTGCGCAAGAATCGGGTGTAGGTTTTACCTCACTACCAGTTAACGAAGCTTTATTAAAAAGCAAAATAAGTCTGTCAGAAGAATCTTTTTTGACAGATATCGACGCACCATCTTCAGAAAGCTATTTATTTGTGATGGAAGAAACTGACACTGAAGAGGTCGTTGGCACAAGTGGAATTGCCTCCAGTGTCGGGCTAGATGACGCGTTTTACCATTATCATCTAAGTAAAGTGGTACATGCTTCAAGGGAACTGAATATCTACAATACTGCGGACATCCTTACCTTATGTAATGACTACACAGGCGTATCAGAAATTTGCACCTTGTTTTTGCGACAAAATGCTCGGCAAGGTCTAAACGGGAGATTTTTATCCAAGTTTCGTTTCTTATTTATGAAGGAACACAGTGAGCGATTCGCCCATACTATTATCGCCGAGATGCGTGGGATCAGCGACGAGAATGGTAGTTCGCCATTCTGGCAATGGTTGGAGGAACACTTTTTCTCGATGGATTTCCCCACTGCCGACTACCTGACCGGAATCGGCCAGAAGCAGTTTATCGCCGAACTGATGCCCAAATATCCAATATACGTAAGTTTACTTAGTAAAGAAGCTCAGGCGGTCATCGGCAAAGTCCATGAAAAAACTAAACCTGCGTTACAACTGCTTGAACAGGAAGGTTTTAGTTGTCGCGGATATGTGGATATTTTTGATGCGGGGCCTACAGTTGAAGCTAATCTAAAACATATTCGAAGTGCCCAAGCGAGTTGTCGATTACCGATAAATATTAACAGCGAAAAGGCCCAACAAGGCAAAGAGTTTTTTGTTATCAATACTTTGGTAGATGGTTTCAGAGGTGTGAGTACCCACTTACTGATAGACGAAGAACAACAAATAGCTTTTATTTCACCCGAGGCTGCAGGCGCAATTAACCTGTCTGACGGTGATCCAATTCGCTTTGCCCCGACCAAATTCAGGACTTAAAATGAATACTCAAACACATTATATTGCAGGCCAGTGGCTGACTGGCGAAGGCCACCCTATACAGTCAATTGACCCAGCAAAGAAGCAAATCATTTGGCAAGCTAACTCAGCTTCCAGTGCACAAGTTGATGCAGCAGTTAATGCTGCACGCCAAGCATTTATAGGTTGGAGTCAATTCAGCTTCGAGCAACGTTTGGTATTTGTCCAACGATTTGCAGATCTGTTGACAGAAAATAAAGAGGCTATGGCGTTAAGCATTGCCCAGGAAACCGGTAAGCCACTCTGGGAAACAGCCACTGAAGTAGGTGCCATGATTGGCAAGGTAGCCTTGTCAAAAAAAGCCTATCTCGAACGCACTGGCACGGTAGAAAATCCCATGCCATTGGGAAAAGCCTATATCCGACATAAGCCACATGGTGTTGTGGCTGTGTTCGGACCGTATAATTTCCCAGCTCATTTACCTAATGGACATATAGTTCCTGCACTTTTAGCCGGTAACACCATTGTCTTCAAACCCAGCGATCTGACACCGTTAGTGGCACAAAAAACCATTGAATTGTGGCACCAGGCCGGTTTACCTGAAGGTGTGTTGAACATGCTGCAAGGTGAAGTGGAAACAGGTAAAGCCTTAGCAGCACATGCTGGACTGGACGGCTTATTTTTCACTGGTAGCTCACGCACCGGAAAAATCCTGCACGAACAATTTGCCGGTCACCCTGGCAAGATCTTGGCACTTGAAATGGGCGGCAATAATCCATTAATAGTCAAGGACGTCAGTGATATTAACGCCACAGTGCACGACATTATCCAGTCGGCGTTTATTTCCTCAGGGCAACGTTGTACCTGTGCTCGCCGCCTGTTCATAGAGCAAGGTGAGCAAGGTGATGCGGTTCTCAATAAATTGATTGAGGCAACCAAACTAATCAAGGTAGGCGACTACGATGCGATAGAACAACCGTTTATGGGAGCAATGATTTCTAGTAATGCAGCTGCAATAATGGCCAGCGCCCAGCAGCAACTGCTCGCTTTAGGTGCCACAGCTTTGGTTGAGCTTAAACATCTCGATACAGACTCAGGCTTTGTCAGTCCAGGCATTATAGATGTGACAAACATTCTTGCAGAGATGCCTGACGAGGAACACTTTGGTCCCTTGCTAAAAGTGATTCGCTACACGGACTTTGAAGAAGCAATTAACGAGGCAAACAATACCAGTTTTGGCTTAAGCGCGGGTTTGTTATCTGATAGCGAAGCCTTATATCAATATTTCTACCAACACATACGTGCCGGCATCGTCAACTGGAACCGTCCCATTACCGGTGCCAGTGGTGCAGCACCTTTTGGGGGCATCGGCGAAAGTGGTAACCATCGCGCCAGCGCCTATTATGCAGCGGATTATTGTGCTTACCCTGTGGCCTCAGTTGAACTTGAAAAAGTGACCTTGCCAAAAAATTTAAACCCTGGTTTAACTATCTAACGTTTAAAATGGCTCTAATCCCAGAAGAAAAATAATCAGGCGTTTTAGGTAGACGCTTGGTTTTATCTAATGTCAGGCTCCAAAAAAATTTGCTTCATGAAAAAAGTCACAGAAACAGAGCCTAAATTATAAATGTTTTACCAAGCATGTATGTTCGGAATTGAAATGTTCGTCTTTGTTAAGCCAAGCTTTAGTTTATTGCTGTTCGTTCGCAGCTTTAATTAACTGCGAACAGAACATTTAGGACGGGGTTAAACTGTAAAAGACGAACCACAACCACAGGTGGTGGTGGCATTCGGATTGTTAACCAAGAAACGGGAACCTTCCAGTCCTTCCGAATAATCAACTTCTCCACCAACTAAATATTGCAAGCTCATTGGGTCAACAACCAACGTTACTTGATCTTTATCGATAGTGGTATCACCTTCATTGACCTTTTCATCAAAAGTAAAACCATACTGAAAGCCCGAGCAACCACCGCCGGTGACATACACTCTTAATTTAAGATTTGGATTTTCTTCTTCTTCGACTAACGCTTTAACTTTTCTCGCTGCTGCGTCGGAGAATTCAATAGGTACTGCAATTTGCACCGACATAACTTGCCTCTATTTGGATTAATATAACTCAACACGGTAATTATCTAATACTTGAGTAATATGGTCAACTATTCACTACTAAAATCCGGCGATAACAACCAGTCAAATGATTTGTCTAGTGTACCGCGTTTAACTTTAAACTGGTAAATATCAGCATGTACCAATATTTTTTCGGGCTCGAAATTTTTTGGCAATCGCAATTGCCCATCAATTACCTGAAAATATTTAAAATTGAATTTTAATGATTCTCCTTTATCGGGCATAAGTGATGCCAAAGAAATACGTTTAGACTTACCGTTCTCACTGCCCAGCAAAGACACTTTAATATTTCCTTTCAGGGTCTTTTTTATTTTTTCTTGCTGCATCAATACCAACTCAAATCTGAATTCACGTTCACTAAGGGCCGCTTCGATGTTAAAACTCTCAATTGCAAATCCCTTCGGAGACAATTCTGGTGCCATTATCTGTTGATAAAACGCCAAATCACTGCGTAACTCTTGTTCTCTTTGAAGACCCTGTTTTATTTCTTGATGGATCTGCTGCTCAGATAATCGAGCGACTTCCAACTCAACACCATGAATGTTCAGTGTTTTGGTCAGTTCATTATTTTCGATTTGCAGGTTGCTGAGGGTTTGATTGAGTCTCGCTAGCTCTGACTGTTGCTCATCATCGCTGGTGTTCCCCCAATTAAAGCCCACATAGATTGCCAGAATGAGTAAAAAAACACTCATAATATAAAACTGAAAAGCACCCAGTTGTCGTTTCAATTCTGAATATTTCACGAAATTTCGCTGCCCTTTTTCAGTCTAAGTTCCATGGGAGTATGTTAACTCATCGCGTTTTAAAACTGCACTGTTTACTTGAAGACAACTCCATATATTACAAGTACTTGTGATAAGCTAGATTGAAGTGAGATTTACTCTTCTAACAAACCATTATGAACCTCGATGCGTTTCGACAAGAACTAGCCACACCACGCACTTCTATACAGCTGTGCATTCTTGGGCTTGTTGGTGGACTGAGCGCTGCTTCTCTGATAATCCTGTTTAGATTAAGTGTTGAATGGCTACAGACTCTGTTTCTACCACAAATCGACGAATTTAGCGCACTCGACCCGATACTTCGATTAATTCTTCCACTTTTTGCGGTCATAGTAATTTTGGCAATTGCCTACGTAACTGGTTTTAAACATTACCGAATGGGTATTCCTTTTGTAATCCACCGGGTCAAACAGTACTCTGGGGATATTCCAGTTCGCACCACTATAAACCAGTTTTTAGGAGGCACTCTAGCTCTGGTAGGCGGTTTTTCGGTTGGCCGAGAGGGACCATCTGTACATTTAGGTGCAGCAGGTAGCAGCTTTCTGGGTATCTGGTTAAAACTTCCCTACAATAGTATACGTATTTTGGCAGGTTGTGGGATCGCAGCAGGCATTTCAGCTTCTTTCAATACTCCTTTTGCTGCAGTAATTTTCGTCATGGAAGTGGTATTACGAGAATATAAAATCCACATATTCATCCCTGTAATGCTGGCCGCCGCTTGCGGTAGTGTACTTACACGCATGGTCTTTGGTGAAGCGCAGGAATTATCCTTCATTCAATTCCATGATTTCGACAAATGGATATATTTATACCTAATTTTAGTCGGAGTAATACTAGGTGGACTAGCTACATTATTCAATAATGCACTGATGATGGTAATCCGCGGATTCAACCGTTTTAACATGGTACGCCGCTTACTAATCGCTGGTTGCATAACGGGTATCGTCGGTTTTATCCTTCCCGAAGCACTAGGCGCAAACTTTCACTCAGCTCATGCCCTTTTTGCCCAGCATAACATTCAAATCTTACTTGCGGTTTTATGCGCTAAGTTTTTCCTGACGGTTATCGCCATTGGCCTGGGTGTACCTGGGGGAGTAATGGGGCCCGTATTTGTCATTGGAATGCTCGCTGGGGCCTTACTGGTTGTACCCTTAGATTTTGTGATGAATGATGCTGATGAATTAACCGGAAGCTTTGCTTTACTTGGGATGGCCGGTTTAATGACCGCTGTGGTGCATGCGCCATTAGCAGCTTTATCTGCAGTAATGGAGCTATCTTACAGCCCAGAAATAATTTTACCGGCTATTTTGGTCATTGTACCTGCCTATGTCACTTCTACCCAATTATTCGGTAATCGTTCTGTTTTCATCCGCCAACTAGACTTTCAGAAACTTCCTTACACCACGTCATCGGTATTGGAAGCCTTGCAAAAAACAGGCGTATTGGCTGTGATGGAAAAAGACTTTAAACTATTTAAAGATAAACCCGATAGACATATTTTGGAATTTTTAGAAACTGCGCCAAACCACCTTGCGGTGCGCCGCTCTTCATTTGAAATAGAGGTTCAATATTCCTTTGTAGAGTATGATGTTAGCCTTGGGCATGATACTTCTGCTCTGGCTTTTTTCAATATGCAAGGTGTTAGTTCTCAGGCGACTCTGGCTGAAGTATATGAATTGTTGCATACCAGCCGCAATGGCGCAGTTTATGTGTATTCTTGCGAAGTGACTAATATTATCGGTGTAGTCACCTGGAATACTTTACGTACAAATTTGCACAAAGAACGGTACTAAGATAACCAAAATCATTGGGATTGCATGGCGGCGGCAAATGAGTGGACCCCGAGAACTTAGCCAGCTAAGTGATTGGGACGATTGAATGTAGCCAACATACATGCAGTTTCGAGGATGAAGGGTATAAACCCTATTAATATACGAGAAGAACAATGACATTGTTGTGGTTAAAAGCTTTACACATTTTTTTTATGCTTGCCTGGATGGCGGGTATTTTTTATTTACCACGTCTATTTGTGTATCACGCACAAAGTCAGGAACAGGTCGTCAGAGATCAGTTTAAAATAATGGAAAGACGCCTTTGGTTGTTTGTTACACCATTTGCAGTGCTTACTTTGCTATTTGGCTTGGCATTAATATATTTACAGGGGCGAGAGTGGTTTATTGCATCCACATGGTTACACATCAAGCTTAGTCTGGTGATAGGCTTGTATGCGTATCATTTTTACTTGTATAAAGTATTAAAAACTTTTGCCCGAGATGAAAATAAAAAGTCCCACCGTTTCTATAGGATATTAAATGAAGCACCCGTGCTAGTGGTGCTAATGATTGTTTTATTAGCGGTACTAAAGTCCTGGTAAAACATCTATACCAAAATCATTATAAATTCAGACTGAAATGCTGTTTTGATGCGACTTGAATATATACCCATGCTATCTAAAAATGGCTGATTCTGAACGACTGGGCTGCTTCAACTCAAAGCGTCCCGAAAGAATGTCGTCTACCTATGAAGAGGGAACAACGCGGACGTGGAGATATGCATGAGGTTTGTTACAAATTAAATATTTTTAATATTCCGATTATATAAGTATTATGCTCTACTAAGCCTTGATTAATTTGGCATTAGCTAAGCTTAAGATTCAAGATATGGACGTCGTACAGCAAAAATTAAAAAACCTACTCGAACAGACTGACATTGCTTTTGATGAATGTAAGAATCACCCTAATTCTGAAGATTATGCAGTGGCATACGAAAACGCCAAAGATGAACTTCAACAGTTTATTAGCAATATGCACAAAGGTCTTGAAAATCGTTATAAGTAACTTGCAAACTACGCTTGTTGGCAGTGAACCTCGTTTATGTTGAAATATATATACCTAGTTATCCTGATTAATTTTCTCCTTCTACCCATTGCGTTTTCCAGCACTTCAACACACTTTTTGTCCCTTAAAGACTTAAGTAATCTCAAACAGGTCGTCAGCGCCAAAATTTCCCCCGATGGACAACATATCGCTTATATTCAATCAAATCCACGCAAGTTGTTTGTTGACGACGACGGTTTGGCGTGGAGGGAAATGTATCTGAGTAATCAAAAAGGAGAGTCAAGACCATTGATTGTAGGTCAGGAGGCAATGGGAAGTATCCAATGGGCAGCAAATAGCCAATATATTTGGTTCCTGGCCAAACGCCCGAAAGACGCTTTTGTGGGGATTTACATTATCGCTCTAAAAGATGGGGAAGCGCGTAAAATTGTTGCACATGGCGATCATATTAGTGGTTTTTCAGTCAGTAAAGATAATAAAAAATTGGTTTACTGGGGGCAAGATGCATTCTCCTCCAAGCAAGGTCAGCTACTAAAAAAAGGCTTTAATGCACATGTTTTCGAAGAAGACGAAGCGACCGACAAATTATGGTTTGTTGACCTGTCAAAACCGGGCAAGGAAGCTATTATCATCCCCAATTTCGGACACATTATTGATGCCCAGTTCCATCCAAATAATAGACATATTTTATTGCAGAATGCCCCATCAGCGCTAGTAGATGATGTGATAATGAAAAAGAAGATCAGCCTAATCGACTATAAGGGCAAACTTATCAATGAGATAAATCACTCTGGTAAGATGGGTAAAATGCTTCTATCCCCGGATGGTAAATACGTCGCGGTTATTGGTAGTAACGATTTAAGTGATCCATCTGAAGGTCGTCTTTTGCTTGGTCGCAGCAAACAACCTTATTTACAAGATATATTACCTGATTTCGACGGGCATATACGCAACCTTACATGGTTAACGAAGCGCAAAATTGGTTTTATTGGGCATCAGGGAACTGGCAGTATGTTGGCTAGTAAACTAGTCACTGATAACACCGCCAATTATCAGGTGATTAAACAGAGTTCAGATATTCATGTCGCCCTAAGTAGTTCCAGAAGCGGGAAAAGCCTCGCGGTTATTGCCCATACACCTGAGCATCCTAAAGAACTATTTTGGCTTAAAGATAAATCTATTGAACGTATAACTGACTCGAACCCATGGTTAAATGAGCGACAACTGGCGCCCCAACAGGAAGTTACCTTCAGTGCCAGAGATGGGCAGAAAATTGATGGCATTTTAGTACTACCGTTACCCCCATTATCCGTGCCTGCTCCGTTGTTAATATTTGTTCACGGAGGACCAGAAAGCCATGTTTCCAATGGCTGGATAAGCCGATATTCCCAACCTGTACAATACGCCGCAGCAAAAGGTTACGCATCATTTTTACCTAATTACCGAGGTTCTACTGGACGTGGAGTGGTATTTTCAAAATTAGGGCAAGCTGACTATGCGGGTGCCGAGTTTAATGATCTACTCGACGCCAAGCAGTATCTGGTAAGCAAGGGAATAGCACTGAGCGATAAAACGGGCATAATTGGCAGTTCTTATGGCGGATATGCTGCAGCGTGGGGAGCAACGGCTCTGAGCAAACATTTTGCCGCAAATGTTATGTCAATGGGTATCAGCAACCAAATATCCAAATTTGGTACTACCGACATACCCAATGAAATGTATCTTCAACATGCACTAAAGTGGCCCTGGGAGGATTGGCAGTGGATGCTCGAAAGAAGTCCGCTCTTTTATGTGCAAAATTCACGCACTCCTCTACTGATCATGCATGGAGAACAAGACACCAGGGTGCACCCGACCCAATCGATGGAATTATATCGCGCACTAAAAACACTGAATAATGTGCCAGTGCGTTTGGTGTTGTATCCTAATGAAGGCCATGGAATCAAAAATGCTGCTGCCAGACTAGACTTTTCTATGCGCATGATGCGCTGGATGGATAATTTCCTGTTACAAGGTATGACTAGCGCTCCGGAATATCCCTTAGATCATCATTTACACTTACCTTTAGATACCCCGACTGTGGAAACTCCGAGCCTAAAAGAGATGAAGTGAAGCAGTTAACCACTGCATAAGATAATGCTATAATGCTATGATCGATTAACGGTGTACTGCGTATGAGCCATATAGCCAGCCGCCAACCAAATTCGCAATTTAAAGCCAAGAGTCCGATTTAATGTCTGATAATTTATCCGAACACTATCAACAAATCATTTCAATTTTAGGTGAGGATACCAGCCGCTCAGGGCTCGTAGACACACCTAAACGAGCAGCAAAAGCAATGCAATTTTTGACCGATGGGTACAATAAAAATTTGCACGAAGTTGTTAACGGCGCAATATTTGAAGCAGATACCGATCAAATGGTAGTGATTCAGGACATCGAATATTATTCCCTGTGTGAGCACCATATTTTACCCTTTATCGGGCGATGCCATATAGCTTATTTACCTAAAGGTAAAGTTCTTGGTTTGTCTAAATTCGCTCGTATAGTGGATATGTATGCCAGGCGGCTGCAAATTCAAGAAGGCTTAACCAAGCAAATTGCCGAAGCGGTTCAGGAAGTGACTGGAGCAACAGGCGTTGGTGTCGTTATGGAGGGACAACACATGTGTATGATGATGCGAGGCGTACAAAAACAGAACTCCTCAATGGTCACCTCAATGATGCTCGGCTCACTGCGCAATTCGCCCGCGACCAGAGATGAGTTTCTGCGCTTAATCGGTAAATAGGGAATAAGGCTTTATTCTTTGCGCAATGCAGAGAATAACGCTGGAGTGGCATGGGTATATGGTCTTTAATTAAACCTGCAAAACTAAGGGCAGGAAATTTGCAGCTAAATTAATGTGAGACTGCGGTCTAGTC
>JBLHNW010000030.1:0-15871 GCA_047622205.1 Paraglaciecola sp. | reverse complement strand
CTGATCCCGTTGACCGCTTGGGTACCCCTCCAGATTGATGGTGCCGACTACCGGAGTCGAACTGGTGACCTACTGATTACAAGTCAGTTGCTCTACCAACTGAGCTAAGTCGGCTACATCAAGTGGGTGCGGATTCTAGAGTAATGATTGAGTCGGTGCAATAGGGATTTTCAAAAAAAACGTATTTTTATATGTTTTGATTGAATTCCAAGCAGCAAGCTGCTTTTTCACCCTTTCCCAGCATCAAAAACAGCGGCAATCGTACTCATAAATAAAGTGCCAATCCTTGTAAAACCAAATTTTCCCGAAAAAGTATGTGTTTGTGATCCAAATCTCTAAGTAGATCTCTAGCTCCTCCGGCAATAATCACTCTATAATCATCCCCCAGTAAAGCAAGTTGCTCTTCGGCCATTCTTGCATATCCCTGTACTGCGGCAACACAACCCATATTGACACACTGTTCGGTGCTATCGCCTAATTCCAGAGATGTGGGGTAATCTGAATTGCCAAAAACCTGCTGAGTATTTGCTATTAAACTTTCTCTCATCACTGAAAAGCCCGGTGATATCCAACCACCAAGATGATCGTTCTCCAAAATAAAGTCACAAGTATTCGCGGTTCCTAGATGAATTACAGCAAGAGGTAGCTGGGTGATACTGCGTCCTGCTAAGATTGCCAACCATCTATCCACTCCCAGGCTCTGATAACGCTTATAGGCACAACGAACTCCGAATGTTTGGGCTTCGGTACTGATAATCTGCAAAGGTTTACCATGGGCTTCGCACATGGCTTCGATTTCAGTCACTTGTTGCAAATGTGCAACTGACGAAAGGACCAATTTATTGCAACTACGGATCGCCTTATCCAGACCATCGATATTTAGACAGGTTTCAATTTCTAATTCTGTTTGGGAATTTGCAAGCAATGCGTACTTAATCTGACTGTTACCGATATCTACCAGCAGACTTCTATGCAGGTCGGACACTAATTTCCCCTCCATAATATGCTCGACGTACATTGTCAGTTTCCAGAATTAATGCACCACTAGCATCGATTCCTCGACAAATACCAAGCACACGTTTTTGCCCCATTATAAGTTTCACCTCTTTATCTCGAAATAGATCCAGACTTTGCCAGTGTGGCACAAACGGTTGCAACCCTGATTGTTCGAATTCTCTTAAGGTTAGCACTAGTTCATCCAATAAATATGCAGCCAGTCTGTTGCGATCAGGTACCTCATCGGTAATTTGAGCAAGATCTATCCAGGGCTGATCAATCTGCACCAGATTACCGGGCATGGACATATTTAGACCAATACCAAGGACACACTGGCAAGCTCCGCCCATTTGACCTTCAGCTTCAATTAATATCCCCGCAAGTTTTTTACCCTGAGCATAAATGTCGTTGGGCCATTTCAATTGCACATCCGCAATACCAATTTTCTTCAGTGCGGATACCACCGCTACACCTACTGCCAGACTTAATCCACCAACAGATTGATAGCCACCAGGAAACGACCAGTACATAGATAAATAAAGACTTGCGCCAAAAGGCGACACCCACTGTCTACCATGACGCCCCCTGCCTGCCGTTTGTGCTTCCGCCAGACAGGCATGTCCATTGTGCAAATTCATTAGTTCGTTCTTGAGATACTGATTGGTTGAATCAATCACATTAAATACGTCTACTACAGTGGTAGTTTCTTTTTGACGCATGGCAGTAATTTTTTCTACATTTAACAACTGCAACGGTAAGGCAAGTTTATATCCCTTGCCCGTCACGCTAAAAATATCCAACCCCAATTCCATTAAACATTTAATATGCTTGGATATTGCAGCTCTGGAGATACCCAGTTGTTCGCCCAACACCTGGCCTGAACAAAACTCGCCATGAGCCAGTTGACTCACTATCTGCGTTCTAATCAAATCAGAATGTTTACTCATAGCTCTATAAGTCCTTTGCTTGCAATTAATTGCACTTCATTTTCCAACTCAATACCAAACTCAGCCATAACCTTTCTTTTGATTTCCCTCGCCAACTCCAATAGTTGTTCACCAGTACCTTCACCCGTATTGGTTAATACCAAAGCTTGGTTTGGATGACAACGTATGCCACCAATTGATTTGCCTTTAAAGCCTAAGCTGTCAATTAACCATGCAGCAGCAATTTTCACCTTTTCTGGGCCAGCAATGTAGTTAGGTATGCTTGGCCATTTTTGTTGCAAGTCTTCAAAGGTTTTTTTGTCTATGACGGGGTTCTTAAAGAAACTGCCCGCGTTACCAATTATCTGCGGGTCTGGGAGTTTCTCACGACGAATTTTGACTACCTGCTTGAAAATGTCTTGGGCATCCGGATTATTTAGGCTGGCAAGCTCCCCATAATGCCTAACACTCTGCCACTTTCGTGGAAGGGCAAATATGACCTTACTGATAATAACTTTGCCGCGCAGTTGGTTTTTGAAAATACTGTCGCGATAGGCAAACTGACATTCAGAATGACTGAGCTGCTTGGTTTCTCCTGAAGCTAAACATACATATTCAACTGTTCGAATAAAACGTTCAATTTCAATGCCATAAGCTCCAATATTTTGAATCGGAGTAGCACCTACCGTTCCGGGGATAAGGGCCAGATTCTCAAATCCATATATATTATTTTGTAAGCACCACACCACAAGTCGGTGCCAATTTTCTCCCGCACTGACTGCCAGCAGAAAGTGTTCAGGTTCTTCTGTAAGTTTGATACCTTTGGTTTTAATGCGTGCAACTGTGCCTTGGAAATCTTCGACAAAAACGCAGTTACTGCCCTCCCCCAATAGCCATATTGGTGTTTGCAACTGTGACAACTGCAATGCATGCAATTTTTCGGAAGAATTTATCTCAACATAGCTAAGACAACTTGCCGGTAAGTTAAAGGAGTGATGATGCTTGAGGGAATACAATCTAGGAGCCAATAGAAAACGATTCGCCATTCTAGCCAATCATTCAGCATTTACCAATGCAGATAAAAATTTAATCTATTGGAAGCAATGTTACTAGCCACCCAAAGCTCTTTTTAAGAGAAGTTTTGTTCTGCTTCTTTGGGTTGTTTTATTGCGTAGATTTTTAACACTATTGAATACAACGCCTAACAAAGGTGCACCACTGTCTTGCAATTTTTGAATCGCATCCAATAAATCATTTGGGGCAGTGTCGTCAGCATCACATACAAGGATGATAGCGTCTACATAATTTGCCACGATCAATGCATCACTGTAGGTATTAACCGGCGGTGTTTCGATAATCAGTCTATCGTAGAACACAGCCAATTTTTCAATGATACTGGCGAACCGTTTCTTCGATATGTAGGCCATTGGATCTGTTGGAATTGGACCACTTGGTATAACAGTAAGTTGCATATCTTTTACTCGGTGCAAACATTCGCTGAACGCTACTTTACGACCGATAAAATTCGTAATCCCAGCATGATTTTCGGCTAAGCCAAATGCACTGCCGATACACGGAGCACGCAAGTTTGTATCCATCAACAAGGTTTTTTCAAGCTTACCAAATGACTCTGCCAAACTTATTGAGACTCTCGACTTACCGTTTTTGCCACTCACCCCAGTAATCGCAATAATGCGTTTTCCTTCCTCTTCATGCCTGACCAGTATCGAAGTACGTAGGGATCTGATTGCTTCCGCATAGGGGTAATTATTAAGGGCTTCAGGAATGACACCGGAACCTGTTTTTGAAAGTTTTGATTTACTCAGTTTTGGCACTTCAGTCAATATTGGAACACCCAATTGACGCAATATTTGCCGACAGCGTGTTTGCTTGTCACTGATAAGATGCAGCACCAGCCAGAATCCACTACTGGCTAAAAAGCCAAACATCATAACCAGTCCCATGAGTAAGGCAACCCTGGGCTTAGACGGTCCAACAGGTACAGACGCATTATCTACTACGGCAAACTGTTCAGTGTTCCCCAAATCTTTAAGTATCTCTGTTTCATGCAATCTTGATACGAACACTTCATATAGGGTTTGGGTTGATTCGACTTCCCTGCGCATTCGTTCCAATCGCAATTCATGCTTGCCTAATTCACCGTGCAAATTTTTTGCCAAATCAATTTGCTGTTTTAGCGATTGCTTTCGAAGTTTTAAGGTTTCAAATTCTTGTTTCAAGCTGGCAATTAGTTCTTGCAACAGAGCTGTTTCCTCTTTACGCAAGGCCTCTAAACTTGTCACTGCCGTAATATGCTTATGATGTTTGCTTTTATAACGCTTGGACAACTCGGCAAACTTTTGTTCCTGAACTGATTTTTTGCGACGAATGTTTACCATCAGATGATTGTTCAAAATCCACGGAATCTGGATAAGTTGATTTACATCACCATTGGCAACCTGAATTTGAGTTGCGGTCGCCGAGACTTCTGCAAGCACTTTTTCAACCGCAAGTCTTTCTTGCAACAGACCAGAAATCTCGACTTGAGAGATTTGTATCTGGCTGTTTACGTCCATCAATTGATTGTCGACCAAAAAGTTTTGTAGGTTTTGCTCGGCACTGGCCAATTTGTTCTGCAGTTCTTCGAGCTGTTGATTTAGCCATTGAGATGTGATGTCGGCTTTATTTTTACCCATGTCTGCCTGAAAAGCGAAGAATGCTGGCCCCAAGTGGTTCGCTAATTCTGCTGCTGTTGTTGGAACTTTTGAATTAACTATTATTTTAAGCAATGTTGTATCGCCTAGGCGACTCAAAGACAAATTTCCCAACACCACACTTATGGCATGATCTCGGGCATACTCCTGTGTTGTATCACGGGAAATGGGACGAAATTCAGGATCATCGACCAAATTTAATGCATCAACGACATCTCCAATAAATTGTCTTGAACGGAAGAATTCGATATAGGTATCTATTTTTGCATCAGCGCCACCACCGAAGTCTGCTACCGCCGAACTAAGGCTAAAACTTTGTTTTCCATCACCTAATAAGACGGTACTGCTGGCGGTGTATATTTTGGGTAAATTAAAAATATAATAGGCGCCGGTGACAACAATTAGTCCGGTAAAACAAATAATCCGAAATTTCTTTTGCCATAAAAACGAAAAAAGCTCCGCGAGGTCGAAAGCAGTTTCTTCTTGTGATTGGTAGTACTCGCCGGTTTTCATAATTAAAAGAGACTTTCCTGAATCTCAATAATATCCCCAGGATAAACCCGTGACTCTTTACTAACCTTGACCCGTTTTTTTTGTGCACCACGGATCACAAACCAAGCCGTGTTCGACGCCCGGTCCTCTAATCCTCCGGCGATGGCTACAGCCTGGTCGACTGTCAGGTCAAACTCAAATTGATATACACCTGACTTTTTGACTGCACCGCGTATATAAAAGGGCCTAAACGAATCTACAACAACCGACACACTTGGATTAACCAAATAACCATCCAGGTATGCATTCTCCAACTCCAAACTAAGTTGATCTATGGTTTTATCCACCACATTGATATCACCTAATAGCGGGATCCGAAGCACACCGGATTGAGGTACTTTGGCGCGCACTGCAAGGTCCAATTCGTTATATACCTTTATGGTCAAGGCATCACCTGCTCCGATAACATAATCGTCAGGTCCTGCGACTGTTGAAAAACTACAAAAAGTCGTCGCTATGAAAAACCAAAAGGCTAAAATTCGTAACGCCAATCTAACCTCGCTTCATTTTGACTATACTCCAACACATTGTCGCTGCCGGACACATCAACGGTGCCTAACTTCATACTAATTTGATTATATTTTTTCATCGATAAGGTACACGTTAGCCCAGCTCTGAGTTCATCTAACTGGTTGGATTGGTCTGCCTCAATATATTCGCTATTAGAGAATGCAATATATGCTCCAACCTTCCATTGCTCACTATATAAGTACGATATTCGCGCCGTGTTGTCCTGATCTAATGTGTCACTCGTAGTCTCCGTCTTGGAAACATCCGATGTCTGCGTGGAACTTAGCTCAAATACCCAACTGTCTGAGGGCTCATGTGTAAACTCCAATAACCATGACAAGCCGGATGAAGTATCAGAAGAGGCAAATTCTCGCCTATACAAGCCAATGTATGCCTCTAGCTGAGTTTTACCACTAGGCTTCCAATCTACACCTGCAAGTGCCTCATAAAATTGACTGTCGTCCCTGACTTGACTCTCAAAATCGTCATCTCTCGCTTCAAACCTAAATAATATTCTTGTTAAAGAAGATTGTCTAAACGCCAAATCAAACTTTAACCTGTGTTGGGTCAAATTAAATAACTCTGAATAAGTATTTTTTGGCTCATAATCAAAATCGGTATAGGTATATTTTAAGGAAATAAATCGGCTGGAGGTATCCGTCCCATAAACCAGTCCTAAGCCCGCGTTATTACGTGTAAGCTTGTCAGCTACCGTCACGTTTTTGCGCAAGCTAGTGATGCCGGTGCCAAATCTTTGCGTTTCCCTCGAGTGTTGAATTTCTGCATCGATGTACCAAGCATCACTAACAAAAAAACGTGACAGCAAACGTCCTCGCACACTATTAAAGTTCTGATCTTTATCCAGATCCCCTAATTCTTCACTAAGCTTAAAATTTTGCAATTGAGCTTCGTAATCGGCCATAAACCAAAGACCGTCACCTGTGAAGACTAACTTTCCCTTGGGAGATAACATCACACCGTATGCACTGGTTTCATTTTCCAGAGTTGGATTGAGATTATCTGTGTAGATAATCGCGCTCGTAATCTCCAGAGGGGATGCATTTTTATCGATGACCTCAACTTGGGCACTGACCGCAAAAACACAGCCCAGTAAAGTCAGGGAGAGTAAAAAATATTGTTGGATTTGTTTCATAGACACTCGATTAATACAGATGTGAAATGTATACCTTCAAAATAGCATTGGTACTATTGCTTAAATAAATGCGTCACTATAATAAGGCTATCGGCTGAATTGCCTTTATCTGAACTTCCATGAATAGCCTGAGTTCGAAGTGTGAACTGCCTAATATTCTGCTGAATAAGTCAAACTGCTCTTATAAAAAGAACACCTAGTTGTGAAGGCTTGGTGTATAAGCCAAAGGTGCCTGAATTAGGATATCTTTCGCTTTAACTTCATCCATATCGAGCACCGCATAATTAAGGCTGTCGAGTAACATGACCACTTCAGAGAAATCCATTTTTACTTCATTGGCTCCCATTATCCTTGGGTGTTGAGTACGTGTGTCGGCATCATCGATCAGTAATTCTTCATATAATTTCTCCCCTGGCCGAAGTCCGCTAAACTGCAATTCTATGGTTCCATCGGGGTTGTCTGCAGACTTCAAACTATGCCCTAATAAATGTGCCATTTTCTTGGCCAGATCGACAATTTTTACCGGCGGCCCCATATCTAATACAAATACTTCGCCCTTGGTTCCCATTGCGCCAGATTGGATCACCAGTTGAGCCGCTTCAGGAATTGTCATGAAAAAGCGAATAATATCTGGATGTGTGACCGTGATAGGGCCGCCATTTTGAATTTGTTTAGAAAACAGTGGCACCACAGAACCTGATGAACCAAGTACATTACCAAAACGCACAATGGCAAATTGTGTACTTAGCTCTAACTCAGCGATACTTTGCACAAATAACTCAGCTAAGCGTTTAGTCGCTCCCATTATATTGGTGGGTCTTACAGCTTTGTCTGTAGAAATTAAAACAAATTTTTCAACATCATATTCTGCCGCTATTAAAGCGACATTTGACGTACCAAACACGTTGTTTCTTATACCCGCCAGCGCGTTGGTCTCGACCATTGGTACATGTTTGTACGCAGCTGCATGATAGATGGTTTGGATCTTATATTTCTCTATGGTTCCCCTAAGTACCTCGTTATCCTGGATGCTAGCCAATACTGGGACAATTTCTAGCTCCGGAAGCAGTACCCTCAATTCGTTTTCGATTTTGTATAAATTGAACTCTGATAATTCGTAAAGTATTAAGCTGGTTGGATCAGACTTGACTATTTGTCTGCACAACTCACTGCCGATTGAACCACCCGCTCCTGTCACCATCACATGCTTTTTTCTGATGTTGAGATCCAGAAGCTCATTTATTGGTGGCACTGGTTCTCTGCCCAGCAGATCTTCAATCTGGATTTCACGCAGTTCGTCAATTTTTCGTTTGCCGGACAAAATGTCCTGAATGTTGGGGATCGTCAATAATTCGATAGCGTAAGGTTCTAATTCGGTGATTAACTCTTTACGGCGAATAGCGGAGGTATTGTGTACCGCCAGCAACATTTTACTCACACCATATTTTCTCGCAAATTCAGGAATATCGCTTCTACTGCCAACCGGTAAACCCAGTACCTGTTTGCCCTGGTATAATTTTTTATCGTCAACAAAAGCCACAGCTTGTAATTCGTTGCCGGCCTTCAGTGTTTGTACTAAGGAGCGACCGGCTTCGGCTGCACCGAAAATAATGCATTTTTCGCGTAATTTATAGTTTTGTGATTGTGCCGATGCTTGCATTAAAAAACGGGGTGAACCAATCAGAATGACCGCCAAAGTCCAATAAATCAGAGGCACCGTCGTCGGCATAAAAACTTCAAGAGAATACCGCGCAGTAAATAAATACAGGGTCGACAGGGTAAGCGAAATAAGAATGGTGAAGATGGCCTGCACGCCAATAAAACGAATTATTTGTTTGTAATGCCCAAGAAAAGTAAATATACAGATAGTAAAAAGAACGTTGGCACAGACAACAAACCATTCAACCAGGCTAAAATCCCAGGACTCAATGCCGATCCTTATCCAATAAGCACACATTATCGCAATAAACAGTGAACTAACGTCCCATAGAATTGCTATGAGCAATTTTATTTTATGATGGAGTTCAAATATTCTACTTAGCTGCATCACTGGTTTGCCTCGGCCATAACAGCTGAAATAGCTTCGCAACAAGCATTTATTTCCTCTATTTTCAGACTTGGATGAACCAGAAACATCAAAGAAGAACCACCTAGCTCTACGGCATTTTTTAGCGGCTGCGATGGTCTCAAGTCACTATTTTCAAAAGCTTTTTCTTTATAAACTTCGGAACACGAACCTGAAAAACAGGGAACGTTTCTAGCGTTTATTTCTGCCATTATACGATCACGATCCCAAGCTAATTTCAATTTTGATGCCTCTACAAACACATAACACTTATAAAACGCATGCTCTATATCAGCTGTAATATCAGGCACCCGCAAAGCGGAGAATTGACGCGCGGTGGCAAATATTTGTTCTGAATATTTGGCTCGTTTGGCTCGCCAATCGGGCATTTTCTGCAGTTGTTTTAACCCCACTGCTGATTGGATTTCGAGCATTCTCCAGTTAGTACCAAACGACTCATGTAACCAACGAAATCCGGGGGGATGTTGTTGCTCGTAAATAGCAGACCATGATTTCCCATGATCTTTAAATGACCACATTTTATTCCAATAGATTTTATTGTTAGTAGTCACCATTCCGCCTTCGCCAACGGTGGTCATGATTTTATCCTGACAAAACGACCAGGCACCAATATCACCCAAATTTCCTACCGATTTGCCTTTGTATTTAGCCCCATGAGCTTGAGCACAATCCTCGACTACAAACAGATCATGCTCTTTTGCCAATTTCAAAATGTCGTCCATCTCACATGGCCAGCCAGCAAGATGCACACACAAAATAGCTTTGGTTTTAGCGCTGAGCTTATCTTTGATCGTCGCTGCGGTAATATTTTGCGTATCTCGATCAATATCTGCAAAAATCGGTCTTAAACCCGCTAAAACGATAGACGATATTGAGGCGATAAAGGTACGTGAAGTAACAATCACCTCCGAGCCTGGTGGCATATCCAGGGCGTGCCATGCTAAATCAAGTGCAACCGTTCCATTGGTAACAGCTATTGCATGTTCACTATTGGTGAATTTAGCAAACTCCTGCTCAAATTCTCGCCCTTTTTGGCCTGTCCAATAGTTGACTTGATTGGAATTCAAAACATCCAAGACAGCTTTTTTTTCTTCATCATCGTAATCCGGCCAAGGCGAAAAAGGACCGTTTAACATAGGGATAAACCTCTTGAAATGGGGTTAATTTTCATTTTTTTTAATGACTTTAGCGGGTGTACCCACAGCTACTGAAAAATCACTAAGATCATTGAGTAGTGTACTACCGGCACCTAAAGTGCAAAATTTACCGACCAACTTACCGGAAATAATAACACTGCCAATCCCAGTAAAACTACCCGTACCAATTTTAATCGTACCTGCTAATCTGGTTCCGGGTGCGAGGTGCACATAATCTTCAACCTGACAGTCGTGATCAACCGTTGCTGAAGTGTTAATAATACATCCACGACCTATCTTAGTATCGACGTTGATAACGGCGTTGGCGCAGACTAATGAACCCTCAGCTATTTGGGCATACTTGCTTATTACTGCTGAAGGGTGGATTAGCGTTGCTACTTCGCAAGATTTAGCGAACAAAGCGGACAACAGCTTTTGTCGAGTTCGGTTATCACCTATTGCCACAAAAAATGCCGTATCGAACCCCGAATCCAAAGCTAAATCCTTGCCATCGCCTATCACGGGCCACTTGGCAACCTGCCTTAGCTGCGGAAATTCTCCGTCTAGAAAAGCAATCTGTTCGAATATCTCCATACTTTCAGCACAATCAGCGGCCACTTTCCCATGGCCACCTGCACCGATAATAAGTAAGCGCTTACTCAATAGATTTCTCCAAGGATACTGAACCAGTAAAACGCGTCATGGTGGCTTCGCCCTGTTGATTGATGTCTGAACGTTTTACTACTTTTAACACGGTCATGAACAATATTTTAATATCCAGCCAAAACGACTGATTATCTACGTACCAAACGTCATATTCGAATTTCTTTTCCCAGGACAAGGTATTTCGTCCGTTGACCTGAGCCCAGCCGGTAATTCCAGGGCGAAGATCATGTCGCCTGATCTGCTCAGCGTTATATAGGGGTAAGTATTCCATCAGCAATGGCCTTGGACCAACCAGGCTCATATCACCACGCAACACATTAATGAGCCCAGGTAATTCGTCCAGGCTGGATGAGCGTAAAAATTGACCGAATGCTGGCAATCGTTGCTCATCCGCTAATAACTCGCCATTGGCGTCTTTTTCATCTGTCATTGAACGGAATTTCATCATATTAAAGGGATTACCGTCTATCCCAGGCCGGGTTTGAACAAAAATTACCGGCCGTCCCATTTTGATGGCGATCAATACATACAAAAATAGCAGCACCGGAACCAATGTCAGCAAAGCTAACAGGGACGCTAAAAAATCGAAAAGTCGTTTCATGTCTTAGCCACCTTCATTAAAAAATCAGCAAACTGCTCGGATAAGAGATTTCTGTCAAACTTGTCTAAGGCCAATTGTTTGCCTTTCTCACCCATGTTCTTAAGGCCCACTTTATCACCTGCCATAGATTGCAAAGCATCAGCCAGCGCTTTGGGGCTATCTGGTTCGACGGCTACTCCACAATCAAAGTCATTGATCATATCTGCCAGCCAGCCAGGATAGTTATTTAAGACCGGTAAACCACAACTAATATAATCAAAAAACTTGTTTGGTGAGGTGCCATAGTAAAACGCTGGCACATTAGCCAGGGGCATCAATCCAATATCGACTTTGTGCAACAATCCCACCAATTGGTGTTTTGGCATAGCGTTAAGAAAAACGCAGTTATCCAGTTTATTTTGTGTTACTCGCTCGATAAGTTGCGGTTTTATTTTTCCTTCTCCGACAAATAACAAAATCACCCGTTGATCGCCACGGTCTTTTAATTCTTGGGCACAGTCTAAAATATTATCTAAGCCATTTGCCATACCGTGAGCACCAGTGAAACAGGCAATCACTTGCTCGTCGGTATGTGTAAACTGAAACTGAAAGTCGTTATTTTGAATTTCAAACAGTTTGATGTCACAACCATTGGGAATAAGTGCAATCGGCAGGTCTTCTCGACTACGTCGTTTGATCCCTTCGACTATTCCAGGAGACAAACCAATGCAAGCATCGGCTTTGGCATATGAAAGTTTTTCCAATACCGACATGACACCAAGGATAAGCGGGTTAGTGATAACCCCCATCGCTTTAGGTAATTCGGGCCATAAATCGCGTACTTCAAAGACAAACTTTTTGCCTCGAAATATCTTCGCAAAGATCCCCGGAATCGAGGCAGTTAAGGGCGTGGACGTGGCGAACAATAAATCATATTCAGTGCTTAATGATATTTTGACACTCTGATATGCAAATTTTGCAAACTGCCAGCTACGTTTTAGAAAACTATCTGTATTGGCATACGTGAGATCGAATTCGACAACTCGAATCCCCTCAACAACTCCTTCCCTGCGACCATTATCAAAATCTCCGGTTAAGCCCGTAGTTCCAACATTATAAGAGCCACAGACCATAGTGATCGAATGACCCAAAGAGATAAGTTTTTTGGCCATCTCATAAGAACGAGTGCCGGTGGCCCCACTTGGGGTTGAGAAATGCTGATGAAAATACAGTATATGCATGTTATTTCCAGCTTATTATTGTTGTTATTTGAGCATCATCCACTACATCCAATTCAAGTACTTGAATGTCTTGTTTTTTGCCATAATATCTAGACTCTACACCGTGCGCCATATCAAAGCGTATAAGGCTTTTAGTTGCTTCCACATCAACGCGAATATTTTTACTCTCAATACTATGGCCGTCTATAGTCCAGTCGAGATCAGCCAAACGCCACCGCAGACATGCCACCTTAGAAAAGCCCGCGACCGTATCCACAATTTTTATTTTGGTTTCATGAAATTCCACAAAACGCTGATGTGTTGCTCCACACCAATCAGTGTAGCTTGCCAGTACACTGGGTCTTTGATGTTCTTCTTTTAGCTTAAATGTTTCGAAGTGCGGCCAACAGCCAAATAAAAACCTGGATACTTTTGGCATTTGCTCACGTCCATCAAACTGCACGGTATTATGTCCAATTGATCCCGAAAAATAATTCAACCATTTTTCTTCCGTGTTGTAACTAAAACTGCCCGCATCAGGAAACAGATTTAGTCCATCTAGCCATAGATCCAGATGCATACAGTCTGCCTGACTGGGTCTAAATCGGAATTTCGGTACTCTCAACAGACACCAGACTGAATCATTTCGTAATATACCGAAACCACCATCAGGATATTCGGCCACTGCTGATTTTTGCAGTTGCCGTTGGTATATTAGATCAAAAAGAGAGCCCAGCCATTGACAGGCTGGTTGCGTAAATGCGGATTTGTTCAGGAAAAGTTGAGCGCTAAGCTCGACGCTAGGTCTAAAATCCCGGAACATTGAATTAGTGAAATTAACGATATGTGCTCCGTCATTAGCCCCTAAGTTCGGCGCATCGCCACTATGCAAATCCGTCAATTCAAATAACCATAAAGTAGCCTGACCAATACGCTGAATATACTCAGTCGAAAAAGTGGGCAATTCGAGCGCCCGGCGCCACAATTCCACCAAGCTTAAGGAGTCGAGCATTAATCGATGATAATTGACTGAGTACTGACTAAAACTGCCATCGGCCATAATTAGTTTGAATACCCGATTATGCAAATACTGCCTAGCAAAAGTCAGCCACCTTTGTGCTTCGTTATTGGCGGGATCAGCTTGTAACAGCCAACTTGCACCAATGAACATAGCTGCAGCTTCACTGGTGCCATGATTATTGTCCTGAGCCATGGCGTAACCCAAGGTAGGGTAAATTCGCCTTAAATGCTGAGTTAACAGCACCTGTAATGAAGCATTGGGAGTACTTTGTTGCAACATCAGTGCTGAGGCAGCTAGGTGCATAACCCTGAAAGATGCTTCCTGAGCACACTTCCAATTAGGCCCTTGATTTGCTGGGTTAACAGACGACCAGTCTGCTATCCAAAGATTAAGCTTTCGTAGATGCGCTTCATTTTGTTCTTGTATATAACGTTGGGTGAAATTTAGTGCCCAGTTAAATCTGGACATTTCCCACACACCTTTAATATCACCAACACCTGAGCTAAAGTCAGAAATTTCACTCCAGTGCTGGTTGTTCTGCTCAAATGATTTATTGCTTAAAACGGACTTCAACCATTGTGGCGGATGGTCAGTACTAAGTTCATACCAGCCAAATAGCAGCGGCTCAGGCGAAATATTGATGGCTTGGTGTTTAACAGATAAAGCCGCAAGTGAAGCCCCAGATAGGGTTTCAAAAAACGGGCCCTTTACGGCGTTTTCGATCTTCAAATTACGTTTTAGCCAGCCAGATTTTAGTCTAATTAGATACCAAAATACTTGTCCCAAATTTTTAAACCCGAGACGACGATAAGTGTTTAGTTTAATGAAAAGCGACATTATTGCCTATCTAGTTGCTTGGCGACCTCAATGGTTGCAGCGGCAACCTCATATAATTCGTCATATGAAATTGGGCATGCCTGACCATTTTGAATGGCATCAAGAAACGCTTTGGCACAAGCTTTATGGCCCTTATCCTGTTGCCACAAATTTAGCTTGCTAAAGTCTTTATAACCGTAGCCTTTAAGTTTCCTAAAGTTATCCAGTTGCAAAATTTTGCCACCAGCAAATACTTCTACTCTTTCTTTAGGGAATGATGCTGCACCGTTGGCAAAATAATGAATTATCCCAAATGAGCCATCTTCAAAATCAAGAGTGATAGTCGCCACGTCATCCTGTTTGCTTGCGCCATCTTCAGAACTAAGGCACTGTGCTTTGACACTACTAATTGGTTTTGAGACTAAATATCGCATTAAATCAATGAAATGGCAGGCTTCACCAATTATCCTGCCGCCGCCTACAGATGGATCCTGAGTCCAGTGTTCTTGAGGGATCGCTCCAGCATTAACGGTAATAACAATAGATTTGGCCTGCACCGACCCTTCTAGCAACGATTTCATTTTGACAATATGGGGCGAAAATCGTCGATTAAAACCCACCATCAAACGGCTAGAGTAACCTTGTTCCAGCTGATTTCGATAGGCTACATCAACCTGCTCCAATTGTTCTGTGTTGATCGCCAAAGGTTTTTCCACAAACACATTTTTGCCATTCTCCAAGGCGGTGCACACAAACCCCGCATGACTGTTGTGCCTGGTTACTACAGCAATTGTATTGATTTGTGGATTGCCAAGCATAGCCTGAGTGTCAGTGGTGGCTTCAGAAAACTGGTTTTTCTCTCCATGCACTACGCCACTGGTACCCCCAGATGTCGCAATACTATGTAATTGTGCACCCGCTTCTTTAAATGCCGGGATCAGCATTCTGGAAGCATAGTTACCAGCGCCAATAAAACCAATGATCGGTTTATCTGCATGAAATTTATGTGAATGGGACAAAGAAACTGAAGTGATTAATTTATCTTCGTTCTCATCATGTTCGTATTTTAGCAATATACCTAAAGATTTCGGATCTTGGGTAAGCGTTTGATAGGCCCCGTTAGCATCAGAAAATACATATCTATGGGTAATCAGTTGGGATACATCTAACTGCCCCATTGACATCATATCCAATATTGCTTCAAAGTTTCGCTGCTCAGTCCAACGCACAAATCCTAAGGGATAGTCCTGCCCCTTATCTTCATAAGCTGGATCGTACCTACCTGGGCCATAAGAGCAGGAAACCTGAAAACGGAGTTCTTTCTCGTAAAATTCGGCACGATTTAATTCAAGTCCTGTCACACCGACCAAAATGATGCGCCCACGTTGACGCGACATTTGTGCAGCCTGACTAACAGGATCACTTGACTGGGTTGACGCCGTGATAATGACCGCATCCACTCCCCGGCCACGAGAATAGGCCAAGCCCACTTCAA
>JBLHNW010000029.1:0-16481 GCA_047622205.1 Paraglaciecola sp. | reverse complement strand
TACAAGCGTAAATAGTACTAATACAGGTTTTCTGCTCACTGCCCATTATACAAATGAAGGCGTTGTATTTATCAAGGGTAAGCACCACGAAATCTAGTAAGGTCACAGACTTGGTTTTGTTTGGTCAGTTGGAAGTTTAACTTTTCAGCCCATTCTTAAGTTCCGCCCAAGACCAATGCAACTCACTGAACTATACTTATTAAAATTTCAATCTGCCTGTTTTAAGGATTGATTCAGTTTTGGTTAAGACTTCCAAGTGTATAACTAGTAATACCATACCGGATCCGGGCGCTAAGTTACGTTTCGGTACATACAAAACAGGAAAGACTTATGCGAAATCAAACCAGATTCTTATTGTTGTATTTATGTGTGCTAGGTGTCTTAGTAGGCACTGCCACTCAGTTGGCTCAGGCACAAGATACAAATCAGTCCCAACCCTTAAGGCAAAACGATACAGCATTTGAAGCAATCGAGGCAGAACAGTTGAATCAAGCTGAACTGGATCAAATGCTTGCTCCTATTGCACTCTACCCAGACACCCTTTTGTCGCATATCTTGGTGGCATCAACTTACCCACTAGAAGTCATTCAGGCTGCTAGGTGGAGAGCTGAAAATGAGCTAATGGATGAACAACAAGCCCTTGATGCAGTGGAAGACGAAGATTGGGATCCAAGCGTAAAAGCCTTGGTTCCCTTTAGCGAATTGCTACAAAAATTTAGTCAGGATCTTGACTGGTTGCAGGCTTTAGGAGATGCATTTCTTCTGAATGAGGAACAAGTTCTTAGCAGCGTGCAAACTCTTCGACAAAAAGCTTACGCTCTGGGAAATTTGGAAAATAACGATTATGTTGAGGTGTCCACAGGTGATGACCAGATCATAATCGAAAGCGTTGAAAAAGAAGTGGTCTATGTGCCCTACTATGATACCCGAGTAGTTTATGGTGACTGGTGGTGGGGAGCTTATCCCCCATACTATTGGCATCACCCTGCCCACTATGTTTTGAGTGCTGGTTTTTACTGGAGTACAAGTTTCTATATCCGTCCGAGCTTTTATTTTGGAGGATTCCATTGGGGTAACCGTCATGTAGTCGCCAACTATCATTATCATAATAATGCCCACAATTATCCCCACGGCCGTGTCGTGAGTGTGCGCGAATATCCGCGTTGGAATCACAATCCGGTGCATAGACGCGGGGTGCGTTATGACCACCAGCAAAACCTCAATCGATTCGTTAGTTCAGGGCAAAAACAGGGTGGGAAAAAACACCATCAAATAGATAAACAACGAGTATTGAATGTTGAGCATCTGAACAATAAGGGGCAACGTAGCAAGCAGAATGTGGTGATTAATAAAAAAAATGTCAATCATCAGCAGGCTAGAAATGAACCCATTAAAAAGCGCCTCAAAGATCAACGTTATGTCTCCAACGCACGGAATAAAACAAACTATAAAGGAGACCGTGATAAGGTGAATAATAAACAACGCCTGGTAAATGCCTCTGCTAACCAACAACGCAGCAAGGTCGTAGATAATAATCAGGCAAGGCAAAAAGTGCATGGAAATAAGTCCATCCAAAATACACAAAAATCAGCGGCAGCAAAACAAACTCGCCAGGTTCAGAATAAGAGCAATTCAAACAGTGGCAAAGCGAAAACCTATAGTTCTAACAGTAATAGTGGGAGCAAAAGTAGAGGAAACAGCAACTCCCAACGTCAATCCTCATCTAGAACGCAAAAATCACGGCCCTCGAAAGCGTCTCATGGGAAGCATAAACGCTAAATTGGCAAGATCTCTGTCGGTCTGTACCTGTGCTACCTCATCATGAGGTCGCATCGGTTTATATAGTTCAAAATAGTTTCTTAGCCGAAAAAACGAATGAATCGATAGGATTTGAGTGGCTTTGTTTCAAAACCCTGAATACCAATGCTATGACTTTTGTTTAATTTATCTGTGCTGAATTGTTACAGTAGGCCCAAAGAGAGATAAACGGTGCTTCCCAGCCACAGGATTTGCTAGAGTCAGAGACATTATCAAAGGGGTATTAAGAAAATAATGAACATTCAAATGGATGATCTACGAGGCCAGCAGATAGTCGATTTATTACACCAACATTTGCATGACATGGCACTTCATTCTCCACCTGAAAGCACTCACGCCTTAGATTTGGATAACTTACGCAAGTCAGACATTACCTTTTGGAGCCTATGGCAAAACAATGATTTGGCTGGTTGTGGAGCGTTAAAGCGACTGAGCAGAGATCATGGGGAAATAAAATCAATGCGCACTGCAGCTGCATACTTACGCCAAGGAGTGGCGAGGAAACTACTGATGCATATTCTGAAAGAGGCGCATATTCAAGGTTATACGAGACTGAGTTTGGAAACAGGTTCAATAGTCGTATTTGAGCCTGCCCGACGTTTATATGAAGAACTTGGTTTTCAATATTGTCCACCTTTTGCTGATTATGTCGAAGATCCTCACAGTGTTTTTATGTGTAAAGAATTAAGTTTTTAGTGGTCAAACAGTTTTAGCCTGAAAATACCCCCCATAAATAAATCAACTTTGCTAAAATACGCAGCAGATTTTTCTTATGAGTCTTTCCCTAAAATGAAGTTTGAAGGCAGCCATATCCTCTCCGTAAGCCAGTTCGATCGTTCTGCGATTGAGCAAGTGTTTCAAATCGCTAATCAGATGATCCCATACTCCAAACGGCAAAAGCGCACAACTGTATTGGACGGAGCCATTCTTGGTAATTTATTTTTTGAACCGAGCACGCGTACGCGAGTCAGTTTTGGTACTGCTTTCAACCTACTTGGCGGAGATGTGCGCGAGACAACCGGCATGAGTAATTCGGCCTTGGCAAAGGGCGAATCATTGTATGATACCGCCCGAGTTCTAAGCGGTTATTCTGACATTATTGCAATGCGCCATCCCGATTCCGGTTCAGTTAGCGAATTTGCGGAAGGCAGTCGTGTTCCCGTCATTAACGGCGGTGATGGGGCAAACGAACATCCTACCCAAGCATTATTAGATTTATATACCATTGAAAAAGAGTTGTTGTACCACGGAAACAGTATCGACGGGATGCACATCGCGATGATTGGTGACTTGAAATATGGTCGAACTGTGCACTCATTGTCCAAATTACTGTGTTTGTTTAAAAATATTCGCTTCACCCTGATATCGCCAAAAGAGTTGGCGATGCCCGACACGATAATCAGTGCGATAGAAAACTCCGGGCATCAATACACCATAACGGAACGTATTGAAGGCAGTGTAGACGCAGATATTTGTTACCAAACACGCATCCAGGAGGAACGATTTCCTTCCCAGGAAGAAGCCAATCTATTCCGTGGCAAGTTTCGTTTGAATCAGCAGATTTATACTAAACATTTTCTATCAAAGACCGTCATTATGCATCCGCTTCCCAGGGATTCTCGGGCAGAAGCAAATGAGCTTGATAATGACTTGAATATCAATCCAAATCTGGCCATATTTCGCCAAACTGATAACGGTGTATTAGTGCGTATGGCATTATTTGCACTAACTCTTGGTGTAGAAAAGATAGTCAGTAAATTTGATCGTGAAGTGCACTGGTACACCAACTAGGAGTACATTAGTGTATAGTTCTGAGTGCAACGAATATTCGCCCAATCGTAAAAATAATTTATTAAGAAGCTAGCATGCAAAAATCACAAGACCTTTTCAGTCGCGCACAGAAACATATACCCGGTGGCGTAAATTCTCCCGTCCGCGCATTTAAAGCCGTGGGTGGCACCCCACCGTTTATCACTAAAGCAGACGGCCCATATATTTATGATGCCGATGGCAAACGTTATATTGATTATGTGCAATCATGGGGACCCATGGTCCTTGGACATAATCACCCTGCGATCCGCGAAGCTGTAATTGCAGCCGCTCATAATGGTTTAAGTTTTGGAGCTCCTACCGAAGCTGAAGTATTAATCGCTGAGCTGGTCAATAAATTAGTTCCTTCAATGGAAATGTTACGCATGGTGAACTCCGGTACAGAAGCGACTATGAGTGCTATTCGCCTTGCTCGTGGTTTTACTGCAAGAGACAAAATCCTAAAGTTTGAAGGTTGTTATCATGGCCATGCAGACGCATTGCTGGTTAAAGCTGGTTCCGGAGCCCTTACCTTTGGGGTGCCAAGTTCACCGGGTATTCCGGCAGATTTTGCCCAACACACTCTCACCGTAGATTACAATAATCTCGAATCGGTGGCCGCTGCCTTCGCACAATATCCTGAAGAGATTGCCTGCATAATCGTTGAACCCGTAGCCGGAAATATGAACTGCATTCCCCCAGTCCCAGGGTTTTTACAAGGTTTGCGGGATATTTGTGACCAATATGGTGCATTACTCATTTTTGATGAAGTAATGACCGGCTTCCGCGTGGCACTTGGTGGTGCGCAAGAGAAATATGGCATCAAACCTGATTTAACATGTTTAGGCAAAGTTATCGGAGGGGGTATGCCAGTCGGTGCGTTTGGTGGTAGAGAAGAGATCATGCTACAGATAGCCCCAACCGGTCCGGTGTATCAAGCTGGCACGTTATCAGGCAACCCGGTGGCTATGGCCGCAGGCTTAGCGTCTCTGCAAGAGGTGCAACGTCCTGGGCTTTATCAGCAACTGAGCGCATCTACCCAAAGTCTGGCCGAAGCCATGAAAAAGATCGCCAATCGCCATGGAATCCCGATGGCAGTAAATTATGCTGGCAGCATGTTTGGTTTGTTCTTCACCACAGAAGAAAACGTCAACAACTATCAACAAGCGACTAGCTGTAACACCGCACAATTTAACCGTTTCTACCACGGTATGTTGGACGGAGGTGTATACTTAGCTCCGGCTTCTTATGAGGCGGGATTCGTATCCGCCGCGCATACGCCAGAGATCATCCAACAGACACTCGACATTGCTGATAAGGTACTGGCCGATGTGGCTGCGAATAGTTAGGAAGTATATACAGGATTCAGCCACATAAATGATTATGTATTTTCGCTTATCATTAGATCTTATTGAAAAGAGTGCAAACAAAAGTGAGTAGTATGCTGGAGCAGTTGTCACAACCTATTGCCTTATTTTTAATGTCAATTATTGCGATCTATAGTGTTGTAATTGTTGTGCTGCTGAAAAAGCTTGGCTCTAAGGATAGAACGTCTAAGCCCAATTATGTCAATCGAGCGCAGATTGAGATCGATTTGGAAGACGCCGAAGCAACTCAGCGTTTTAAGGATAAAGCCGACGAAGCGCTGCGTTTAACCAATACTTTTCAAAAATTTGTGCCCAAGCAGTTTGTTGATCACTTTACCAAACACGGTTCTGGATCATTGGAGTTGGGCCGCGCAGTTGAAGATGAAGTTGCCATATTATTTTGCGATATCCGCGGTTTTACCGGACTATCAGAGCGCATGTCACCCCAGGAACTAATGAAGTTTTTAAATTCCTACTTTCTGAGAATGAATGATCCGATACATTTAAATGGTGGCTTTATCGACAAGTTTATTGGCGATGCAATCATGGCCTTATTCGATCACCCCGATGGTGAAAACAAGGACAAGGCGACAGATGCCATTAAAGCAGCGCTGGATCTTCGCTCTGCCATTACAATTTACAACCAGCATCGTAGTAATAGTAACTATCCTCCAGTTAACATCGGCATTGGTATCCATTTTGGTCCGGTAATCATAGGCACGGTGGGCTCTGATGACCGCATGGACACTACCGTTATCGGTGACAGTGTTAACCTTGCTTTTAGGCTTGAAGCACTAGCACCCAGATACAATACTGACATTGTTGTTAGTGCCCAGATGTTAGAAGTTGCGGAAGCATCACAACGCTTCAAATACCGTATTTTGGATTGGGTAAGGGTCAAGGGACGTAAAGCGCCGATAGAAATTTACGAAGTGATTGACCACCAAGCCATTAACATACAGGAGCTGAAACTTGCCAATGCTAATTTAATAAAACAGGGGCTAAACTGTCGAATTAGTCAGGATTGGGAGCAAGCCAGACAACATTTTCGCGACGCTTTGATAATCAACCCTCAGGACACGCTGGCAATTCATCATCTTGTGCAATGCGACTTATTGCAGAATAAACCAATTTCAAAAGACTGGGATGGCGCATTGGATTTATAGCTATTTCCACAGCTTGTTGTGTATTGCTCAAACATATTGAGTGTTTACTCACGTTTCTCTAAGCACTCAATTATGCTGATGTTCTAGATTTTATGTGTCGACTGTAGCCCCAAATCATAGCCCACAACCACAATGCTGAGATCGGAATCACCCAAAATGCAGTGGTCAGTTGCGCAAAGTTGGCCCAAAAGCCCGTACCGAACGAAGCAAGCTGCACCCCAACTGAAGAACCAATTACACAGACACCAGATATCAATGGACCATTGTCACTATCAATGTCCATGGCACTGGATAACATGAGTGGAAACAATCCTCCCAGTCCTAAGCCAAGCAGTAAATTTCCGAAAGACATTAGTTGCGGAGCTACTGCAAATTTAATCATAAACGCTCCAGCAACCATAACACTGGCAAGCAGTACCATGAGGCTATGAGGCGAAAACCATCGCAGCAGAGATGAAAAGCCAAGACGACTAATTACCATTCCCCCGGTAAAAAAAGCAAAAACCAATCGCGCATCATCGCCACTGAATCCTCGCCCTTGCTGGGCATAACTAACAAACCAGTTGCCGTTGCCAAATTCCACTGCGCCATAACCCAGAGCCGCCAGCGCTAATAATAAAAACACAGGTTGCTTAATTATATTGCCATAAGAAAGGCTCTTACGTGGAGGAGCACTTTCAAGAGGTGTCAGCCTTTTACCTTTGAGAGCGACATACCAAGCATATGCTGCCAACAAAATGACAGCGATGGCCAACCAACGCAAGGGCCAGCGCCAATCTTGCTCAAAGAGATACAGAGCGGAAATATAAAAAGGCGCAGCCAGCGTACCCAAGCTGAACATGAAATCCATCAAACCCATCATTTTCGAACGTCGCTCAGTATACAAGCGAGCGATCATGGTATGGCCAATGGTGAATAAAGTGGAACAAATCGAGCCCAAAGTAAATGCACCAACCAGCAACCAAAACCAGTGGGTAACGCTGGACATGCCAAAAAGCAGCAGTGCCACCAATAACGACAGGCAGGCAAACAGCGACATGAAATCGAACTTCTGGATATATTTCCCCCCCAAAAAAGCACCTACAATGGCACCTAAGGAAAACAGAGAGAAAAAGGTACCACTCATCATCTCGTTCATCTCTAGACTTTGCGCAAGATCAGGCAACAGAATCCCCCACAAAATAAATACCATACCAAGCAGAAAAAAACTGATAAAAATCACAGAGGTGGCAAAACTACGATGCATAAAAACTCCAATATGTGTCGCCATATTGTAGCTGTTGAAACAAACGGTTTATAGCGTTCGATTAATTGTTATTTGTTCTACAATATAAAACAATTGACATTCAATCGATATAATCTACATTGTAGTTAGAGTGTAATTTGTTAGCTAAAAACAATGAACGATAACAATAAATTTCTAGGCGAATTTGAACAGATTCTTTTGCTTGCCATACTGCGCCTGACAGGCAACGCCTATGGCAGCACTATCAGGCAATTGCTGGCAAAACAGATCAATCGCGATGTCACCATCGGGGCTTTATATACCACTCTTAAAAGGCTGGAAAAAAAAGGCCTATTAACCAGTAAAATTGGAGAAGCAAGCGTTGAGCGTGGTGGCCGGGCCAAGAAATATTTTGACGTAACTGCCAACGGTCAACAAGCGTTAAAGCGCAATAAGGCGGCATTAGTAACGATGTGGGATGGCCTTGTCCTTTCGACTACCCATGTACGGGGAAAGCACCGGTGAACGAGAAAAAATCACAGACTACGAGCTTGCCACCCATTCTCCCTACCCGATTTTTAAGCTGGTGTTTGCCGAATGAAATAAAAGAACCTGTATTGGGTGATTTAGCAGAAGAATTTAATATTTTGTCTGCCGGGCAGAGCGGGCAAATAAATGCAAACTACTGGTACTACCGCCAGTGCCTGCATAGCGGCTTGCAATTTTTATGGTTCAATAGAAGAGGATTAGTCATGTTTATATTTAGCTTCATAACCTTTGTGGCACTAACCCTATGGGCCATGTGGTTAGGAGGTGAAATCAGTATGTTCTGGGATTTACCGTCTTTCTTATTGGTAATTCCACCAGCTATTTTTTTCGCGGTTGGCGCAACATCAGCAAGTGAACTCAAATTTGCCTTATCGCTGCTAATAGATGACGAGAAAATCCCCAGCGCCCATCAGGTGAAAATCACCACGCGACTTTTCTCCGTAATGGGCAATAGCGCTCTTTTACTTGGCGTACTAATGACTACATTGGGCTGGGTATCAATGGGAAGTTATATAACCTCCGAAAATATGCAATCAATCTTCGGCTCATCATTTAGTGTGTCAATACTAACAAGCATGTACGCTATCTGCTTCAAAATATTATGCTACATAGCTGATCAAAAAATCCAATATAAATTAGACAAAGCAAATGCCTAAACAAATTAGAATGGGAGTTTATGAAATAATATTTTCTGAGCAATCAACATTCATTTAATTGGCTTTTTAAAACGGAATGCAAACCTATCTTGGAGACCTTTGAAGTCACCCCAAGGCTTTGTATGGTCATCATTTTCATTCCTGAGGACTTCTGTTGAATGATCAAAAATAAAACCTGCTTTTACTACTTCTGACTTTACAAAATCTTCTCCAATACGATGAAAATCATCTATGTGAGCCAAGCCTGAATCAGGTTTGGCTGCGTTATCCAAAATAATTAAGTTTCCACCGGGTTTCAGTGATGCGTAAAGAGTAGAGAGCAATTCATCGCTCATTTCATTATTCAAATAAATATCATGAAGCACGAAGAAAACGATTATTGCATCCACTTGATTACTATGAATTTTATTTTCTTTAAGCACAACGCTGTGCTCATTGAGAGAGTGTTGGCGCAGAGAGATAACATTAGCCAATCTGTTATTCGCCAGGCGATCTTTATTATATAGAAAATGGGCATAAACCTGGCCTGACTGGCCCACGACCCAAGACACTAATTCTGTGGTGTATCCTCCACCTGCGCCTAGTTCCAATACTTTGTCACCAGCCTTTATTTGTGTGAACGGCAGAATATCCTGAGGCTTTCTTTTTTCATCATGTTTGATGTCATTTTGAGTACGTTTTTCATTCTCAATGGCCGACACATAGATATCGGTAGTTTCCAGTTCTGAAGATATCGATAATGGCGAAAACCCTAACGATATGAGTATCGAGCTAATGACTAATATTTTGCTTTTATTTAATTCCATTTATTACACCTTTTTTGTTGGAATTGCTGGGGTCAGGGTCTTGTAGACCTTAGTGTTATTTTTACTTTTTGCTCATCAGAATCACAACAATTAAATTCTTTTACACATCACCTGAAGCTAGCTACTTCGTAACATATACTGAAACGCCTTCCTTTATCGTCTGCAAGACCTTTATATCGATTATCTTTGCAGGTTCAACGGTTAGTGGGTTCCGATCTAAAATCACCATATCAGCTAATTTTCCAATTTCCAAAGAGCCCTTGCTAGATTCCTCAAAATGCTGGTAGGCGGGCCAGATGGTCATAGCTTTTAGTGCATCCATTGGCCGTAGTCTCTGTTTATCCCCTAACACTGCGCCACTTCGAGTGGTGCGGTTTACCGCACTATCTAAAATTCGCATCGAGTTGGGAAAGGTCACGGGCGCATCGGAATGTATGGAGAATTTAATGCCTCGCTCTACCATCCAACCGGTAGGTGAAATATTTTCCGCGCGCTCTGGTCCAGCCACAGAATCTCTATGCCAATCGCCCCAATAAAATGTGTGCATGGGATAAAATGCGGGGAAAATACCAAGTCGCTGAATATCCGCTATCTGATCTTCCCTTAAAAACTGCCCATGAATCATCACTGTACGACGGTTTTCTTTGGGAAACGCTTCTGCAGCCTGCGTAGCAATGTCAATTAGCTGATCAATAGCCGCATCACCATTAGTATGGGTTAGCATTTGCCAGTTATTTTCGTAGGCTAACGAGTACCACTTAAATGCCTCTGTATCAGTGAAGGCCGGATAACCTGAGTAGCTACTGTCCTGTCCTAAAGGTGGCACCAAATAAGGCTGGGTAAACCAAGCAGTTTTGCCCTGAGGAGAGCCGTCAAAGGTCAATTTAACACCACCGATCCTAAAGTTGCTGACGTAGTCAGAAGAGTGAAGTGGTCCATCGAGAATAGAGTAATCGGTCATGCCAGCGAGATCGGCATAAGCAACTATATCCGCGGAAAAGCCTACCCTAGCAGCATATTTCCCCATCAAACTCAATGTGGCCTGATCAGTTTTCCCATCCTGAATAGTAGTGAACCCATTGGATAAATACTGCATCTCAGCAGCCTGAATTGCCGCTATGTTCTCTTCAGCAGTAAACGGTGGAATCATTTTATAGAGCATCGCGAAATGAGCATTTTCCTCCATTACACCACTGGGCTCTCTACTACCAACTTCGCGCACGATAACGCCCCCAGGAGGATCCTCTGATTTAGCTGTTATGCCAAACATTTCCAAGGCCTTGCTGTTATAGACACCGAGATGACCCGATTGATGGGTGATCATAATTGGCATATCAGTGGATACTGCATCGAGATCGTGTCGGTTGGGATGACGGCCCTCCTCCAACTGAGAATCATCATAGTTAAACCCGATAACAACACGGTGTTGCTTAACCATGTCAGAGCTTGCTATAAAATCGCGCAGTGCATGTTGCAACGCTGCAATATTCTGACCGGGGCCATCTGGTGCTGGTAGTAAATTAGCAGTGATTGCCTGAATGGCAACGCCCGACAGATGACTGTGCGCGTCAACGAAACCGGGTATTAAAGTTTTACCCTTTAGATCAACTTTGAGGGTATTGTCATCTGTCATTTGAATGATATCCGCGCTGTCACCGAACGCCAAAACTCTGCCATCCTTGATCGCAATCGCTTCAACCACAGAATCATTAGCATCTAGGGTAATGATATTGCCGTTAAAATAGACACTGTCAGAACTTATTTGAGTTGGCTTATCCGTGCAACCAATCGTCAGTAAAGCCATCATTCCAATGACGATGACTGCTATGTTTCTTAGCTTCACAATTACTTTCTCCATGATATGTTTAGGCCAAATTAACAGGACTTCCATGATACGCCATTCGCAGCAACGCAATTCTCCGATTACTTATTGTGGAATTCTTGGTAAGTCCTACTAGTAGCCACCATGAAAACTATTAGGGCTACTATAACTCCCAAAAAACGGACTGAAAACTGCTCCCTAAGCTGCTGAGGTACGAAACACAGCAAGCTGTTTGCATTCCTGCTATTTTACTTGTTATACGTACCCTAATTATTTTCACGATGTCCGTAACTTAACACTCGGGTAATTTCCCATTTATTATTTGTGTTGCGCCAAACCATAACAAATTCAGCTTTCCCTTCGCATTTTTGGGTTTTACTTTGGCAAAATATATGAACCCCTTCAGTGATTGCACCAAACTCTTTAATCTGGTGGATTTTTAAAGAATCAGTAACAAGTTTACGAGTATAATTACCACATGCATTTTTTTTAGTATTTGAAATCATAGTGTCACGATCCCACGTTACACCGCCATTATCGTGATAAAACTCTACATCAGGAGAGAAGTAGCTGGCATGTTATCCAATTCTTTAGGGTCATGGCAATTATTAAAAGATTCAAAAAGCTCTGTATCAAGTGCTTTCATTCTTTCCGCCAAAGGTATTTCATTAGCAAATGCTGACATTGATAAAAATGCTAATGAAACCATAAATAATTTTTTCATAGATCCTTGATTCCTGCTAAGTAGGTATAAACGTTGAGTGTTGCTGTCAGCGTAGAGGGTCAACTGAAACTATTAATTATGTGTGTTCACCTAGAACCTCAGCAGTTGATTTCACTCTGCAAAATTCATTGTTCAAACTGGCTAAGTGAATTGCGTGAATTTCATCGGCCGAATGATGTGCGCCGTCGTGCCCCTTTCGGTCAAAAGTTGCAGTCGCATCGGAAACAAGAGTGACGTCAAAGCCAAGATTCCCCGCCATCCGAGTAGAAGTTGAAATACAATGGTCTGTTGTAAGCCCAACAATCACCAAGCGATCAATGCCACGAGCTCGAAGGTGCGCTTCCAGATGAGTTCCAATAAATGCACTATTCACTGTTTTTTTGAATTGTCTCTCCGCGCCTATTGGCTTTGTCTCATCCTTGAACTCGCACCCTGGATGGCCAGGGGCAAGGGACGATCCTGGTTCAAGCGAACAGTGTTGAATATGTATCACCGGCCGCGAATGGCCGCGCCAAAACGACAGCAACAATGCAATTTTCTCCTCAGCCCCCGGATTGTTGCGATTGCCCCATGAAGGATCATCGAATCCTTTCTGGATATCTATCAATAGTAATGCTGAATCGTTCACCCAATCTCCTTCACACATAACAGTTTCAATCGGTCGACCATTCCCGTATTTAAGAACAGGAGCGCGCCGCATAAATATCTTCTCTATCTCTATCTCTATCTCTATCTCTATCTCTATCTCTATCCCTATCCCTATCCCTATCCCTATCCCTAAAATTTATCCTAAGTGTCTCTATAAGCTAATTTTTTTCATAGCCAATAGAACAACTGCAAAATACGGCAAGACATCATCTTCTTGCACGTACGCGGTACCTCAATTAACAGCGGCGTGAAACTCCAGCATCAAGACTTGAACATTTATAACTTGGCTTGCTGCTTAATAAAATTAATCGAGGGAGCAAAGAAAGCCGCGCCGGTTTCTGGGGTGGTGTAATCCAGTAACTTGTCATACACGCCATTCTCATCGCCAAATATCATACTACGTAGCATCAGAGTGAATGGCCTGGGGCTTTTCGCACAGGACATAAAATACAAACCTTGAACCGTCATATCACCATAAGGCATGCTTTGCCTAAGCATCTCTAGCGTGTCTCCATTTGCGTCCTTTATGCTGGTGCGTTTGGTATGGGCAAAGGCCTCTTTATCATCACTAGCAAACTCAATATTATCGGTTTTAGTGCGCCCGAACACTGCTTCTTGCCTGGCGACGGGCAGCAGATGCCATTTGTTCATATTGTGACGATATCGTTGTATATGAATGTAACTACCACCGGCAAAATCTGGATCATCATCACCCACAATAGCCACCGCTATTTTGTGCAATCCCCGGGGGTTTTCAGTTCCGTCAACAAAACCGGTTAGATCTCGTCCATCCAGATAGCGGAATGCCTGCACTTCTTCAATCAGTTCAACCTGAATCCCAAGTAGAGTCACTATCTCAATGCCAATAGCATGACAAATGTCTGCACGATCAGCGCGTATCTGTACAAATAAATCACAAGGGGCAACGGGTGCATTGCGATCTTCGCATTGCATGTCAGGGAAAGGCGCCAATTCCTGAGGGATTAAACCAGGGTAAAGCTCCATCCAGTAGCTACTGCCAACACCGATGACACCAGAGACCATCGCCTCATAATGCTCTTCATCAAAATGACTGAATAGATCGAGCATTCGTGCTAATTTAGCGCGAATAGCCTGCTCATCATCGTCAACAACATTGAACATTAAAAATAGCGCATGTAAGTTGGGTTCAGCGCAGATACCCTTTTGTGGTTGTGCCATAGAGTTACTATCGATTCTTATATTTAGGGGGCTTGAAGCCCAAAGTGTTAATAACCAGCCGCATGGCCATCTTTGCGACTTTCGGAAGCACCATAATATACGCCAGTTTTAGGATCACGCATAATCGCCTGATAACCACCAAAAGCTCCCAATACATCGCCTAGTACATGCCCTTTTTTCATTAACTCTCGCTTGACCTTAGGAGCAAAGCCAGACTCTAAACTGACATACCCACCGTCAATCATCACCTCATCCGTTGGTTGGCTGGAGCCAGAATGTAACATACGAGGTGCATCCCCTGCTTCCTGTAGATTCATTCCAAAATCAATAAGGTTAACAACAATTTGTGCATGCATTTGTGGTTGTGTACCACCGCCCATTACACCAAAACTGACCCAAGGTTTACCATTGCGCGTTATAAAGGCAGGAATAATCGTATGAAAAGGGCGTTTATTAGGGGCATAAACATTAAAATGCCCTTCTTTTAAGCTAAACATCTCACCACGATCTTGCAGCACAAAACCCAAGCCAGTGGGTGTCATGCCCGAGCCCATCCCACGATAGTTACTTTGAATAAGCGATACCATATTGCCTTCTTTATCGGCGGTAGTGAGGTAGATTGTATCGCCTTCGTTTATTCCGGCGTCATAACGTTCGGCTGCTTTGTCAGGCTTGATGAGTGTTTTTCTTTGCTTGGCATATTCCTTAGATATCAGCCAATCGACCGGGATAGTGTTAAATTCCGGGTCAGCATAATATTTTGCACGATCCTCAAAAGCGAGCTTCTTGGCCTCAACAAAGGTATGCACATACTCTGTTGAGCCAAACCCCATCTCCTCGACGTCGTATTGTTCGAGAATATTGAGGATTTGCAGGGCGGCAATGCCCTGGCCGTTGGGCGGTAATTCCCAGACATCATAACCTTTGTAATTGCTCGAAACAGGCTCCACCCAAGTAGAGGTATGGGAGGCTAAATCTTCATAACTAAGGAAACCACCCTGTTCATTCATGTAGGCGCTGATTGTGCGGGCTATATCCCCTTTATAAAACGCATCACGACCACCCGTAGCAATTTTTTCATAGGTGGCTGCCAGGTTTTGATTTGTAAATATTTGTCCCTTTACCGGCGCCTTGCCGTTAGGCATATAGGTCTCTTTAAAACCTTCAAACTGACTTAAAACAGGCACACTGCGCTGCATGTAATAGGCGATTAACTCAGTCACCGGAAATCCGCCTTTAGCATACTCAATGGCCGGAGCTAATAATCTACTCATCGACAAGCTGCCGAATTTAGCCTGTAGTTCAAACCAACCATCAACGGCACCGGGCACAGATACTGGCAAAGGGCCGTGAGAAGGAATTTCATCTAGCCCTAATAGCTTAAAATGTTCAAGGCTTAAGGATAAAGGTGAACGACCAGAAGCATTTAGACCATAAAGTTGTTTGCTTTTGGCATCCCACACAATGGCAAACAGATCACCGCCAATCCCGTTTCCGGTAGGTTCAACCAAGCCTAACATAGCATTGGCTGCGATCGCCGCATCTATGGCATTACCGCCCTGTTTAAGAATGTCCAATCCTACCTGAGTGGCGAGCGGTTGGCTGGTAGCAACCATACCGTGTTGTGCAATCACCTCAGAACGACTGGCAAAATGCAGACCAGTTACCCGATCGTAAGCACCGACCTGGGACAGACCACTCATCAAAACTAAGACACTAACCAATAAAGATTTTTTCATTACACTACCAACAAGCTACAGGGACTGTCTAAGCATAACTCTAATCAGGCAAAAGCGTAATAGCCAGCACCGGAGCCCCTGCAATAAAAAGGTGTCTTTTTCTGATGAAAAATTTAGCCCTTAAAAATAACAACGATTTCGAAGGTAAAACAATGAATTCTTTATTAGCAGCAGCCATTTATTTCAGTGTATGCCGAAGAGAAGTTAACCTTCTTTTACGACATTATCTCCTTGTTGAGCGGCTCATCCCTTGATGCAGATCGCATGCAGGGGATGGGAGAAAGGAAGAGACCTTAAGGTTAAGACGTCACAAAAGGAGCAACCTTTTCTTTATCAAATTATTGAGAAATATTACCTCAGTTTTTACTTCACATTACCAAACAAGATAGCTGTTTTTTGTTCTGAACAGATACAAAAAAGCCGCGCGTTTATGCATGGCTTCTTAAATTGTCCTGCCAATTTTTGGAATAATTACAACTTAACTAAGCGGCTACCTGTAATGGGTCTAGAATTAGACGCGTCTCTGGTGAAACTAAATATTTTTGACATCCACATCTCTGTGTCCGTTCCATCAATAGTTCCAGGTTCAAACCTCCATCTCCTTAATGCTTTTCGAATCGAGCGCTTAAATGCTGAGTGCACTTTACTGTCAAAGGTTATGTCACCAACATGACCATCTTTCTTCACATTAAAAGAAACGTAAATATCACCACCCACCAATTTACTGGGTAAATTGCTGGGATAATTTGGAATCATCGATTTCGATACCTTAGGACTAATGCGCACAGTCTTAGGCCTCGCTACTTTAGTTATGAGCTTTACATTAGTTTCTATATCCTGCTTAGATTCACTAGGCTCGATGGGTAGCTGTTTGTCTAATTGATTCGCAGTTGTGTTTTCCTTGTCCGAATCTACAGCACGGATTGCGGTAGCAGCAAACATAGTTAAAAGA
>JBLHNW010000028.1:0-16481 GCA_047622205.1 Paraglaciecola sp. | reverse complement strand
AAATGTCCAGAGAGTGGCCAGCTTATATCTACGCAAAGCAAATAGAACCGTGGGAATATTGGCAGCTGAGGAGGATAGTAATGAAAACGACTTATAGGTATTTATTTTATGTTACCTGTTTAGTCTATGGACTTGGTGGACATGCTGCAGAATTTACCTTACCAAAGTATGAAAAAATTATTTTGGACAACGGTTTGACGGTGTATCTACTTGAGCAAAAAGAAGTGCCTCTTGTGGATATTCTGATGGTGGTTAAAACTGGTGCCATAAATGATACACACAGCGGCTTGGCGCAGATCACTGCTGAAAATTTATTATTGGGCACAAGTAAACTCGACCGAACTAGTTTTGAGCAAAAGCTAGACTTTGTTGGTGCCACTGTTCGCACAAGTGCCGGACTAGAATCCACTTCTGTCAGCGCATCATTGGCGTCCCAAGACATTGATCTGGTACTGCCCTTGCTGCGTGATGCCCTGCTCTTCCCAGCGTTTAATCAAGCTGAATTCGACAGTCAAAAAGAACGTTATCTGGCTGCATTGATACGTCAAAAAGAAAGTCCAAAAGCGAGGATAAATGGCTATTTTAACGCTTTGCTTTATCAGGGTCACTCCTACGCCAACAATGTCGATGGAAACGAAACGTCTGTAAAAGAAATGAGTTTGAAGCGGATAATGGCATTTCACCATAGTTGGTACACGCCGACCAATAGCGCGATTGTGGTCAGTGGAGATATTGATAGTCAATATATGGCTGGGAAGCTCAAGCATTTATTTGGTGATTGGCAAGGCTCGCTGAAGGTATCAGAAACGGCTCCTTTACCGGTACCAGTGAAATCTAAAGTGTTCCTGGTTAACAAGAGTGATGCAACTGAAAGTACCTTTATGATCGGTGGGCCAGGAGTTAAACGAAGTAATCCAGATTTTGTCGCTATTAAGGTTATCAATACTATTTTGGGCGCTCGCTTTACCAGTTGGCTAAACGATGAACTGAGGGTTAATTCTGGTTTAACTTATGGTGCTCGAAGCCGATTTGATGCCAAAATAGCAGGTGGAAGTTTCTATATTTCCACCTTCACCAAAACCGCAACCACTACTGAAGCTATGGATTTAGCACTGAAAACATACTCTCGTTTATGGGAAACTGGAATTGATAAGAAAACCCTTGAATCTGCCAAGGCCTACGTCAAGGGCCAATTTCCACCAAACTATGAAACATCTTCTGACTTAGCAAACTTACTTGGGAATATGTATGTCTACGGTTTTGACGAGCAATTTATCAACACATTCTCTGAACAAGTAAATCAACTTGATGTTGATAAATCCAAACAAATTATTAACGATTATTTCCCTAAAGAACATTTGCAATTTGTTGTAGTAGGTAAAGCAGATGACATTCGTGATCAGCTTAAAAAATATGGTCAACTGGTGGAAGCGAATATAAAAGACGATATATTGGTCTTATAAGCATCTTTGATATCCGGGCTATCAGTGAGGTAGAAACACACGTTTTTACCTCACTCAATAAACAGAATATTCTACTCGCTACTTATCTTGTCCCAAGTTCTTTGCAAGAGAAAATGTGAACTAACAACTTAAGCCCTCTGTTTAGGTGGATTGTTAGGGCTATCCATAAATGGTAACAAATTGACATCTTGCAGGAAGTATGTCGGTTGACTGGGATAGCAAGTCCAATAAATCAGCCTCTTTGTATCCAAAAGATGTTTTGATTTGCGTACTACTTAGAAAGTATGTTTGCTTTGCGCCGTTACTGAAAGCGAGTTGTACGCTGTCACCAATTTGACTATATATACCTTCGAATATTACAAGTTCAGAATTCACTTCTATCTCTAGAGTGAATGCGTTTTCGACAGAAAACTCTAATGTTGCTGCAACTGAATCACATGCATCAGTAGACATTATCGGCGGTATTCGTCTGTACCCTTGCCCTCTTAGATAAACTCCAACATTGCTTTTAGTATACTTATGATTGCCTTCTGCGAGCTGATAAACAGAGGTATAGGCAAATCCTTTTCTACGCAAGATAGTTTGGATTTCAGTTAGCATTTCTGGCTTGGCAAAAACTGGGCTAACTGATATTGCCGCATCGCTAAAATATACCGGGATATCTATGTGTGCGAGTGTGACTTCGTAACCGGCATTTTGTATATTCTCTTTAACGTCTTTCACAATTCCTTCTTCGACTCCCTTAGCGACCAAATAAACATGGGGCGATTGACAGCCAAACAGGCCGAGAAGGTAAACAAGTAAAGTAAATCTAAGCATATTAGAGGATTCTATTCCATTTAAAGCTTACTAATAAAAGTCGGGCACAGAAACATGTATACCCATGCTACCTCACTGGCAATTTTCAAAAAAACACACAGAGAGATTTTTCCACACACGGTCTGACAGTCTAATGCCTGGTAACAGCAATCCTTTCATGGTCAGTATCATTCCCCACAATTTCTTTATTTGCTGGAGCTGTATCCATGGCGTAATCTAGCTGTACCAATAAACCACTGCGTTTTGCGTCGTGAGGTTTATATTTCCATTGTTTGACTGCGTCTTTTGCGCTTTGATCAAATATTCGTTTAGGCTCTGCACTAATGATATTGACATTACTCGCTGCGCCATTTTTCTGAATATCAAAAGATAAAATGACACTACCCTCAATGCCTTTGTCTATTGCTTCAAGGGGATAAACTGGTTCAATCCGAATGATCGGGGACTCTTCCCTTAACAGTGCTTTATTCGTACCTTTAGCTGAAACCAAATTAACTGACATGACTAGGGTAAACATTAATCCAGCGGCAGTTAGCCAGCGCCATAGAGGCTGCGGTCTGTGTTTTTTAAGTTGTTCAATTCTTTCTTGCATAGTGGGTTTCGCTCCATATGTTAGGTGGATTAAGGGCATCATGGATTCTTGCTGTGGACACAGCAGCATCGCTTTTCCGTAAGCAATACGAGTAGACTTTTCACTGTTTTCTAATATTGATTGATCACAAGCTAACTCTTGGCTTTGCCTAAAACATCGATATGCAACAAAATTTAGTGGGTTGAACCAGAACAGCACAACGAGTATTTGGGCCAGTAAATTCCAGATCAAATCTCCCCTGCGCAAGTGATTTAATTCGTGCTTGATTACTAGCCTTTGTTGCTCAGGGCTAAAACACTTAGTGAAGTATTTAGGCAGAACGATATAGGGATTGAGTAAGCCGCCAATGAACGGGCCAGTAGTATTAACACTTATCTTAAGTGAAATATTTCTACAAGGTTTTAGTTGCCTAAGTACCTCTGAAAAGTTCTGGTCCTCTTGATTAATTGGCTTCAGATCTAAGAAATTTAGATGCCGACGATGGGCAATTATTAATCTACAAAGAAAAAATATGGCACCTAAAGACCACAAGGCTATTATTCCATCTGATAACTCACTAAAACTGCTGCCGATCTCATGGGTAGCTTCTTTCAAAGGCACCAAGTAGTAAGCCATCGAATAATTTGATGGCTGTATGCTTGGTACCAGTCCCATCAATATAGAAAATGGCACTAATGTCCATAAGAAATAGTATCCTTTGGCTCCGATGAAACGAAGCGCATGATATTTCCCTGCCATTAAACTAATCAATATGGCACTGGCAACGAATGACTGAAACAGTAACCAATTAATCATGCTCTTTTTCCCAGTCGGCAATTAGTTTTTTCAACTCGGAGATATCTTCTTTAACTAAGCCCTCTTTTTCAGCAAAGCTGGCGATTAAGGGAGAAACTTTCCCGTTAAACAACCTATCTAATAAGCTTTGACTCTCCTTTTGTGTGTAGGTGCTTCTTTTTATCAATGGGAAATACAGGTACCGCCGTCGATCTTTTTGAAAATCAATAGCACCTTTTTTTACTAGTCTGCTAAGCAGTGTTTTTACTGTTTTTTCATGCCAGTTTCGGGTGTTGCCCAATGTTTCAATTATGTCATTTGCGCTACAAGGGTTTTGCTGCCAAATGGCCTGCAACACTTCTAACTCTGCTTTACTAATTTCCATATCGTGCCTGCGAAAAGATTAGATACTGGGATAGATTACATCTGTAGTCGAATATAGACTACGCTTGTAATCTATAAATGCAAGCATAAAATCTCTACTCTTTGTTTGACTATGCAAGCTCTCCTGATATTTCTTCTGGTATTAGCCCTTTTCTTGTTTTCCCTAGAAGACACTACGGGTTTCCTTAGGCGTAAACGTGACTGTACTAATTATAATAAAACCATGTTTTGACAGGATGTTAGTCAAAACATTCGGGCCAGCAATAAATTGAGTCTCAAAAAGGCAACTGTTAGTTGGTACTAACATACTTAATAAAACGTGCCAAAATAATTATTTCCACCAAACAAATTTCGCCTTGTACTGATGATGGCGACCTATCCCTTACTGCTTATGGCTTATACTTTTTGTGCCTTTTTTTGCTTCGCTTACATTCAAAAAAAGTTTAAAGAGAGTCCTTTTCAACGGGCCCATTTATGTGTAGAGTTGTCGCCCGCTTGTGGCTTTGGCAATACTTCTATGGCCGTTTTATCCACAAACGATAATAATAAAAACAGCACTTGCGTTATCTGTCTTTTATAGTGAACAACATGCAGTTTATAAGGCCCCCAAGCGCTTTTCTTTTTTCAGAAAGGTGATTTCGTGCTATGCAAAGCTTTTTTTTTCAACAGACTTATCCACAATTATACGAAGTGAATACGTAGATGAATCAATTTCTATGTGGCATGCTTTACTCGTTTTTACCTCCTGCATAATTAGAATATAACTATGACCGATCCTTTAGCAGTAAATACTATCAATGCACATGGCAATCCATTTATTTTGGTTGACGGTTCTTCTTACCTTTTTCGAGCCTATCATGTCCCCTATTTGCAAGCGTTATCCACATCATCAGGGCAGCCGACCGGCGCAATAACCGGTGTCCTTAATATGATAAAGAGTCTTCAAAAAGGGTACCCCAATGGCAATGTGATAGTGGTGTTTGACGCAAAAGGCAAAACCTTTCGCAATGATCTTTATCCTGCATATAAAGCTACACGACCGCCTATGCCAGATGAACTTCGCAGTCAAATAAAACCCCTTCATCAAATCATTGAAGCCATGGGCTTACCTTTATTAGTTATTGAAGGGGTTGAAGCCGACGATGTGATTGGGACTTTAGCAAATCAGGCATCTCAGCTTGGCATGGAAACCGTCATTTCTACTGGTGATAAAGATATGGCGCAATTGGTGACCCCGCATGTACGCTTAATCAATACCATGACCAATGTGGAAATGGACGAGTCCGGGGTAATGGAGAAATTTGGGGTACGTCCAGATCAGATAATTGACTACTTGGCTTTGATGGGAGACAAAGTTGATAACATTCCCGGAGTAAATAAGTGTGGCCCAAAAACCGCAGCGAAATGGTTGAGTGAACACAATACGATGGATGCCGTCATTGCCAATGCGGATTCAGTCAAAGGAAAAATCGGTGAATATCTCAGAGAAGCAATCGAACAATTGCCGCTCTCATACGAACTGGCAACCATTAAATTGGACGTCGAATTGCCGCAAGGAGCTGATACCTTGGCAGCTATTGCGCCCAACACAGAAAAATTGATCCAACTTGCTACAGAATATGAATTAAAACGATTGTTGACTGACGTACAGAAAAAATCCTCCAGCATGGCTGTCAGCGGTTCATCCGGGACTCTCGTCTCCCCGGAAGATGTTATTTCTGAGCTCTCAAGGGAAAACTATCACACCATTCTTAATCAGCAGGATTTTGAGCATTGGCTGGAAAAACTAACAAATGCAGAGCTGATTGCCTTCGATACAGAAACCACCAGTTTAAACTATATGGACGCTGAATTGGTAGGAGTATCATTTGCGGTAAATGAAGGGGAAGCGGCTTATTTGCCCTTCGCTCATGACTACCCTGATGCACCTGAACAGTTAAATAGAAATGACGTACTGACGAAGCTGAAACCCATACTTGAAGATGAAAATATCAAAAAGGTCGGTCAACACCTAAAATATGACAAAAATGTACTGGCAAATTACGCCATCAATCTTGAAGGTATCGAATTTGACACAATGCTTGAGTCGTATGTGTTAAACAGTGTGGCGACGCGTCATAACATGGACAGTCTGGCTGCACTTTATTTAGGCCAAAATACCATACATTTTGAAGATATTGCGGGAAAAGGAGTTAAACAGCTTACTTTCAATCAGATCCCTCTGGAACAAGCCTCTCCTTATGCGGCTGAAGACGCTGATATTACCCTCCGTCTGCATAATCGCCTTTGGCAAAAACTTAATGGTGAGGCGGGGTTACCTGCCATTCTGGAAGAAATTGAGGTTCCTCTAATTTCTGTATTGGCCAAAATGGAACAGTTTGGCGTTCTCATTGATAGTCAAAAGTTACGCCAGCAAAGTCAAGATCTCGCCCAACGAATCATGCAGCTCGAAAAAGAGGTCTATGAATTGGCCGGGCAGGAATTCAATTTGGGTTCTCCCAAACAATTGCAAGAGATCCTATTTGAAAAAATGAATTTGCCGGTATTAAAGAAAACACCGAAAGGTGTTCCGTCGACGTCTGAAGACGTTTTGCAGGAGTTGGCCCTGGGTTACCCCCTGCCTAAGCTACTGATCGAATATCGCGGTTTAAGCAAATTAAAAAACACCTACACCGACAAATTGCCCATGATGATAAACGCGCGCACTGGCAGGGTGCATACATCTTACCATCAGGCGGTCGCGGCAACCGGTCGCTTATCATCTACAGATCCGAATTTACAGAACATTCCAATTCGCACAGAAGAAGGCCGGCGAGTACGAAAAGCTTTTATTGCTCGACCCGGGTACAAAATAGTTGCTGCAGATTATTCACAAATTGAGCTAAGAATAATGGCCCATTTATCTGGTGATGAAGGGCTGTTAAGCGCATTTTCCTTGGGTAAAGATGTGCACTCAGCAACAGCAGCAGAGGTTTTTGGCGTTCTATTGCAGGATGTCAACAAAGAACAAAGACGCAACGCCAAGGCAATTAACTTTGGCCTTATTTATGGTATGTCTGCCTTTGGATTATCCAAACAACTTAATATTTCTCGTCACGACGCACAGCAGTATATGGATCTGTACTTTGAGCGCTATCCGGCAGTATTGACCTATATGGAAAACACACGCGTACAAGCTAAAGAACAAGGTTATGTATCGACTGTCTTTGGACGAAGACTTTATTTACCTGAAATTAATGCTAGTAATGGCGCGAGACGAAAAGGTGCAGAGCGGGCGGCAATCAATGCACCGATGCAGGGAACTGCCGCCGACATCATTAAAAAAGCGATGTTGGGGATAGATAAGTGGATTGAATCAATCCCAGAAGATGAAGTTAGAATGATCATGCAAGTACATGACGAGTTAGTTTTTGAAATAAAAGAACAGTTTTTGGAGCCCCATCGACTTAGCATTATTGACATAATGGAACAGGCCGTTCAGTTGAATGTCCCATTGATAGTTGAAGCGGGGACTGGAGATAATTGGGATGAAGCTCATTAACTGCAGGTTAAATTGGAAATATAGTACAATTATGTAATTTAATTACATAATTAGCTTGGCATGCTGAGTATTATTTACTATTATGGATCCTGTAGGGTACAGAGGTACGATAATTTCAGACCTTTGCTTTGACCTCGACTTATTGTCGGGGTTTTTTTTTGCCGAAAAATTCTTTTTGTTGAACTTTATTATATACCGTCACTCTCACTTGTAGTTTATGTGTGTTCTCAAGTACTTCAGCCCCATCTTTTGATGGGGCTTTTTTTTGGCTGAAAAATTATTTTTTTATTGAACTTTGTTCTCTGCGGTCACTCTTACTTGTAGTTTATGTGTGTTCTCTAGTATTTTAGCCTCATCTTTTGATGAGGCTTTTTTTTGGCTGAAAAATTATTTTTTTATTGAACTTTGTTCTTTGTGGTCACTCTTACTTATAGTTTATGTGTGTTCTCTAGTATTTCGGCCTCATCTTTTGATGAGGCTTTTTTTTGGCTGAAAAATTATTTTTTTATTGAACTTTGTTCTTTGTGGTCACTCTTACTTATAGTTTATGTGTGTTCTCTAGTATTTCGGCCTCATCTTTTGATGGGGCTTTTTTTTGACTGAAAAATTATGTTTTATTGAACTTTGTTCTCTGCCGTCACTCTTATTTATAGTTTATGTGTGTTCTCTAGTATTTCGGCCTCATCTTTTGATGGGGCTTTTTTTTGGCTGAAAAATTATGTTTTATTGAACTTTGTTCTCTGCCGTCACTCTTATTTATAGTTTATGTGTGTTCTCTAGTATTTCAGCCTCATCTTTTGATGAGGCTTTTTTTTGAATGGTGATTTTTGGGGTAACTGGAAAGAAATGTGATGGTGAGAAATATTCAAGAAGATTTATATTGAATTATTCTCTGGTGTTCACGCTCTGACTAAACGGTTTTTATGTGTTTTCTCTAAGCCCTTAGCCTTACAGCTTGCTAGTGAGACTTTTTATCGTTTTTCTTCTTCATTTTCTTTTTGTTTATAATCGAACCAAACATTTAGACGCTGTTGTAACTTATCTAAACCTAAACCATTAAGAGAAGAGAAAAGATCGACGTTTACATCACCGCAAAATGCAATTGCCGCTTCTCTGGCCATCATTAACTTCTCCTTTCTTTTACCCGCCCCTAATTTATCAGCCTTAGTTAACAAGGCCAATACCGGTAGGTCGGCTCCTACGGCCCAATAAATTAAGTCTTGATCCAAGTCTTTGAACGGATGACGAATATCCATTAACACTATCAAACCTTTTAGGCTTTCTCGTTTTTGCAAATATTCACCGAGTGATTTTTGCCATTTTTGTTTGATCGCCAATGGAACCTTAGCGTAGCCATATCCTGGCAAATCAATTAAACGACGCCCCTCGTCCAACTCAAAAACATTGATTAATTGTGTACGCCCAGGGGTTTTACTTGTTCTAGCCAAGCTCTTTTGTCGGGTCAAACGATTCAACGCACTAGACTTACCCGCATTTGATCGCCCGGCAAAGGCGACTTCGACACCCTCATCTGGACCTAAATGAGAAATATCTGGGGCACTAATGCTAAATTTGGCTTGACTGTATTGGCTCACAAATTCTCCTGGACGACATAATTTAAGGGATGTTAATACAAAATCTGCGCTATTATATCAGGTTAATGACGGCCTTATTGTCTCCGTATGGGGCATTAAATCAAACTTATACGCTAGAGAGTATTTTACTAACGCTGTAAATGTGTAAAATAGCCTAGTTACCAACACGATAATAGCCAGCTAATCAAAAGCTTAATGAGAAAAAAAATATGAAAAATGTGGGTTTGCTAATTTGTTTATTTTTAGGCTTATGTGCCAATGTAATGGCCATCGGAGATCCTGAAGCGGGAAAAAGTAAGTCCGCTGCTTGTGGAGCATGCCATGGTGCCGATGGCAACAGCATGATTGATATGAATCCAAAACTTGCAGGTCAACATGCAGGTTACCTGGTTAAACAACTAAACGATTTTAAATTGGCGTCTCAAACCGGTGGAGCTGATGGGCGCAATAATGCTGTGATGAATGGTATGTCTGCGGTACTTACTGAACAAGATATGCAAGATATTGCAGCTTACTACGCAAGCCAAAAGGCGACGCCAGGTGAGACTCCGGAAGATTTGGTCGCCGCTGGCAGTAAACTTTATCTTGGTGGAGATTTGGAACGAGGTATTACTTCTTGTGTTGCTTGTCATGGCCCCCGCGGTGACGGCACTAGTTTATCTGGGTTTCCGGATATTAGTGGACAACACTCGGCTTATATCAAAACACAGTTAGAAGCTTTTCGGTCTGGTCAACGAGCGAATTCTTTGAATGGAATGATGGCAGACATCGCCAAGCGACTTAGCGACAGAGATATCGAAATTCTTTCCGGTTATCTGGCTGGTTTGCATTAATTGCTGAGTAAAACTCTTCCAGAAAAAAAGCGACCATAGGGTCGCTTTTTTTGTTGAAGCGTGTCTGAGTGTAAAGTTAATTGACCAGTTTGACTGCTTTAAATGTAAATGAGTTGTAAATTAAAATATTTCATGTATTCTCTCGTTCAAATAAAAACAACAAGGAAGCGCGGCCAACACTGGCTTGCTCATGGAAGAACTGGTACGTACTTGAATTTAGAAACGTATTGGAATTATGGCCTTCTTTGGGAAGGTAGGGATGATTAATAAAGTGTCATGAAGACCAAAAACAATAAAAAAATCTTCGACAAAAACATAAAAAGTGAAGATAGAAAGGACTAAAAATAGTTCAGGAAGAACTGACATTGGGAGTAGTGTCAACTGACACTCAGATTTACAGAAGGCGATAGTTAGACTATCGCCTTTTTTATTGGCCTAAATTTACCTCTATTAATTTCAATGGGGGCAGAAGATTAATGAATTTTAATGTAGAATCGCGCCAATTAAATTGGAGGTGATACATGCCTAGAAAGAAGAAGTCTCGAAAAGGCGGCCTAATTGGCACGCCTCAGCCGCCTAAAGCGCAGCGCAAAGCAAATGTTGTGGATACTAAATTTAAAAGAAAAAATTTTGGTAAACCTGCTGGTTCACGTAACAATCCAGAGCAAACAGAACTAAATCCGAACAGCCCTAAACAACAAAAAGACCCACGGATAGGCAGCAAAAAACCAGTGCAACTATTGCCTGAAAAAACTGATACCAAAATAGCAGTTAAACCTAAACACTTTTCTCCTGCTCAAGAACTGAATGCCATTGAACAAGACGAACGTTTAGCAGGGCTAATTGAAAAACTGGATTCAGGTGAGCGACTCAGCAAGGAAGACGCAAAATATACCGAGATAACAATGCAACGCCACGCGCTGTTATGTGAATTGCTTGGTATTGCAGACGACCAGGAAGAATTAATTGAGCCTCAAACTTCTGCACAAAAATCTGAGGAAGATCTATTGTCCGAGTTTGAATCAATAGATATCAATCAATTTAAAGAGTAATAAGCTTTTGCAGATTAATTTCACTCATCTAATTGGCATACTTTTGGGGCTATCAATCATCGCCGTTCTGGCGTTTTACGCGATTAGTTTGTTACTTAAACTAAACAAACAGAAGCAACTGCAAAATCAAAAGAGGCAGCAAAGAGTTATAGTTATTACACAAAGCATTCAAACCATTTCCATGGCGCTTGAACAGCAACAGTGTAATTTGTCAGAGGGCTGTATTAGGCTTTACAACCTTTTAGAATGCATCCCGATTGACAATAGACCCGACTATTCCCAGCACTATCCTGCGCTTTATGGGCTTTACGAAAAAGTCAAAGATTTAGCGACCCACGATGACAGAAAGCAGCTTAAATCCAGCGAGCTTCGTCGACAGGATGAACAACGTGAAGAGGATGAATCCCAATGGGAAAGTAAGATCCTAGTCGAAGTGGGTCAACTGAAGAATTTTTCTATTTAGGCCCTCGTAGCCTGCTATTTTCTGCCTGCCCGGTAGGCGCTTTGATAACAGAAACAGTCCGTTGTATGATCATTTATCAGCCCCACAGCTTCCATAAAAGCATAACAAATTGTTGTACCGACAAAAGAAAAACCGTGTTTTTTCAACGCCTTAGCCATTTCGCTTGATTGTGGGGTCGAAACAGGGACATCCTGCTTTGATTTCCATTCGTTGTGAACCGTTTTATGCTCAACAAACTGCCAAATGAAATCACTGAAGCTCATACCGCTTTGCTCAATTGCCAGATAAGCCCGAGCATTTTTGATAATCGAGTTTATTTTTAACCTATTACGCACTATTCCTTTGTTTTGCATTAAGCGCTCTACATCATCTTCTGTCATTTGACTTATTTTAACTGGGTCGAAATTATGAAATGCATCTTCATAATTTTCCTGCTTCTTGAGGATCGTGATCCAACTTAAGCCCGCTTGTTGACCATCCAAACATAATTTTGCAAACAGCTCTTGACTATCAACTACCGCTCGCCCCCAAACATTATCGTGATATTTCTGGTAAATCTCATCTTTACCTACCCACGCGCAGCGTGTTTGATCCAACTTTTTCTCCTTTTCTATCCATGACAGTGAATTAATGGCCTATTTAGCCTACATTCAAGTGTTTACTAAAGGTATACTTCTTGCCGTTTTTTTGAATTATATTTTGTGGCAACGAACATGCGGGAAAACATGCAGAAATTTGATAGTAAAACCTTTCAGGGTTTGATTTTAGCACTACAAGACTACTGGGCACGTCAGGGATGTGTGATCATTCAACCCTTGGATATGGAAGTAGGTGCCGGTACATTTCATCCGATGACCTTTTTACGTGCCATTGGCCCTGAACCCATTAGTAGTGCATATGTTCAGCCATGCCGTCGACCAACAGATGGTCGTTATGGTGAAAACCCAAATCGCTTACAACATTATTATCAATTTCAGGTCATGCTTAAACCTTCCCCTGACAACATTCAGGAACTTTACCTGGGATCACTTGAGGAGCTTGGTTTCGATTTACTCACTGATGATGTTCGTTTTGTGGAAGATAACTGGGAATCTCCGACATTGGGAGCCTGGGGTTTAGGTTGGGAAGTATGGCTTAATGGCATGGAAGTCACTCAGTTTACCTATTTCCAGCAAATTGGCGGGCTTGAATGTTCACCGGTTACCGGTGAGATCACCTACGGTCTTGAGCGTCTAGCTATGTACATCCAAGGGGTAGATAGTATTTATGACCTGGTGTGGACTGACGGGCCCATGGGTAAGGTCACCTATGGTGACGTGTTCCACCAAAACGAAGTAGAGCAATCCACTTACAACTTTGAACATGCTGATGTTAACGCTTTATTTGGCACTTTTGATCAATGTGAAAAGGAAAGCCAACTATTAATTACAGCAGGTTTGCCCCTGCCGGCCTATGAACAAGTTATGAAAGCATCCCATGCATTTAATTTACTAGACGCTCGCCATGCGATTTCAGTTACTGAGCGTCAACGTTATATCTTGCGCGTAAGAGCCTTATCCAAAGCATGCGCAGAAGCCTATTATCTGGCAAGAGAAACTCTTGGCTTTCCAATGTGCAAGAAGGAGCTGTAACTATGCGCACCGAAAATCTATTGGTAGAAATTGGAACCGAAGAGTTACCGCCAAAATCACTTGCCACACTAGCCAAGGCCTTTGCAGATAATACTCGTGCAGAGTTACTAAAAGCGGAATTGCCGTTTCGCGAAATCACCTGGTATGCAACACCAAGACGTCTGGCTATCATAGTTGAAGACTTGGCTGAACAGCAGTCTGATAAATTAGTAGAAAAGCGCGGCCCAGCGGTCAGCGCTGCGTTTGATGAAAAAGGCGAAGCTACGCGAGCCGCACAAGGTTGGGCACGCTCTAACGGCATAGAGGTGTCTCAGGCTGCACGTCTTGTCACTGACAAAGGCGAATGGTTGCTCTACAAGGCTGAACTTAAAGGTGAAAACATCAATTCTTTGCTGGAGTCATTGATTAGTAAAGCCCTAGCTAAGTTACCGATCCCTAAACCAATGCGGTGGGGCAGTAATTCAACGCAATTTATTCGTCCGGTGCATACCCTGACCATGCTCTATGGTGAAGACCTGATAACTGGCACCGTGTTAGGCAAACAGTCATCCAGAAAAATTATGGGACATCGTTTTCATGGTGAAAAGGCCTTTGATTTAAAGAATGCAAATGACTACTTGCAGATGTTGAAAGAACATAAGGTCATTGCCGACTTTAGTCAGCGCAAAGCAAAAATTTACAAGGAAATTAAACAAGCTGCAGAAAATGAAAATGCTATTGCAGATGTCAATGATGCGCTGTTGGAAGAAGTTTGTTCACTGGTTGAATGGCCTGTTGTGTTAACTGCTAGTTTTGATGAAGCTTTTTTGAACGTCCCGAAAGAAGCACTCATCTACACAATGAAGGACGACCAAAAGTACTTCCCTTTGTTGGACAATCAAGGGCAACTCCTATCTCGTTTTGTTTTTGTTACTAATATCGAAAGTAAAAATCCTCAACAAATAATCGAGGGTAATGAGAAGGTCATTCGCCCTCGTTTGGCAGATGCAGAGTTTTTCTATAAAAATGATAAAAAACAATCACTTGAGGATAGATTAGATAGTTTAAAGAGTGTGCTTTTCCAAAAACAACTAGGTACTTTGTTTGAAAAATCTCTACGTATCGCACAAATGGCTAGCCTTATTGCGCAAAGCCTAAACGTTGATAAAGACAAAGCTTATCGCGCCGGATTGTTATCAAAAACAGACTTGATGACGGACATGGTTATGGAATTTCCGGATGTACAAGGCGTAATGGGAATGCATTATGCTCGTCATGATGGTGAAGCAGAAGAAGTTGCTGTTGCCCAGAACGAACAGTATATGCCGCGTTTTGCTGGTGATTCATTACCACAGTCTCTGATTAGTAGCTCAGTCGCACTAGCCGATAAAATTGATACACTTGTGGGTATTTTCGGAATTGGACAAGTGCCAAAGGGCGATAAAGATCCCTTCGCATTAAGACGCGCGGCGATTGGAGTGATAAGGATTATTGTTGAGCTAGAATTACCACTTGATCTTGTAGATTTGGTGGACGCTTCTATGGAATTATTTGCGGACAAAATTGAGGCCAAAAATCTAAACAGTCAGCTTGTCGATTTCGTTTTAGCTAGGTTTAGGGCATGGTATCAAGAGCAAGGAATAGATATTGATGTTATCCAGGCTGTAGCTGCTAAGCGCCCTACTCGGCCAGCTGATTTCGCTGCTAGGATACAGGCAGTGTCTGCATTCAAACAGTTGGAATCTTCTGCTGCTTTGGCGGCCGCCAACAAACGTGTTGCAAATATTCTGGCGAAAAATGCGGCCTCGAATTCGATTGAAGTTGCAACAGAGCTATTAGTTGAAAAGGAAGAAAAAGAACTCGCCAGCAAATTATCAGATGTCGCAAAATTAGTTGAGCCGCTACTTGCAAAGTCGGACCATGGTGCAGCATTAAAAGAATTAGCTACACTTAGAATTTACATCGACAATTTTTTTGATAATGTCATGGTGATGGCGGATGATGAAGCTATCAAGAACAATAGGCTAGCTTTGTTGTCCAAACTCAGACGCTTGTTTTTGTATAGTGCTGATATTTCATTATTGAATCAATAACACCAACATGATGGCTGTCACCAATAGACCGTGGTAGCCAATTTTCTCTGGATAATGGGTAGTAATGTTTAATGCATAAACTTTTTATATCATTCATAGTTGCTAGTACTTTAGGTTTGTCTGCTTGTGCGACTCGTATTATGGAGCCGTTTTCTGAAAGTATATCCTACGACGAACTCTATCTCCGTGGCGTTTTTACATGGTGGGAAGCAGATCCGAAATATAAGTTGTTAAAGGTGGCAAACGATCGTTATGCCACAAGTATAAAGCTTATTGCCGATGGTCAGCCCTACGATTTCAAGTTTGCTGACGCAGACTGGACTCCAGGTTTAAATTGCGGCTATTTGAATGAGGAGCGGGACAGAGTTTTATCTCTTGGTCAGCCGGTAAAATCCAGTTGTGAGACAAGCGACGAAAACTTTAGGTTCACACCTACTGAAACAGGTGTGTATGAGTTTACTATTGATTTTTCTGAGCCATCCTTACCTATAGCCAGTGTTAAAAGAGCTGATTAAGCAACAGGCTTAGTGTTTAACAAGATTTCAGGATAACGTCCTTTACTCACACACAGCGTTGTTGCAGACGCGACTTATTCTGGTTTACTAATCTCCTCTATTTAGCACTTCTAACAATTCTATTTCGAAAGTCAGATCTGAATTTGAAGGGATCTTGCTACCCATTTGGCGTTCGCCATAGGCAAGGTGGGCAGGCACCCATAGTTTACGTACACCACCGACTTTCATTCCCTGGAGTCCTAAAACCCAACCTTGAATCACTTTTTTGTTGCTTAATACACATTGGAATGGCGTACCTTTTTTTTGGGATGAGTCAAACTCGCTGCCATCGTCCAAACAGCCACGGTAATGGGTAGTAATAAGGGCGCCGCGTTCCACGACTTTGCCACTGCCTACTACCAGGTCTTCAATTTTTAAATCTGCATGCATGTTGGCGCTTATTGATTAATTATATAAGTTGGGCAGTATACCTTTATAACTAATGATATGAGCGGGTGTTTGGTAACTGGAAATTGGATTCATGTGAGACCTAATAGATGCGCTGTGGGAATACCGCTTCCCCTTGCGATTCGTTATCTTAATACACAAATTCGCAGAAAAGTAGAGAGTCTGGCTGGCTAGTAATTAGGTAACAGGTGCCTAACATTTAATTGCTCAAGGTAAGAGTATCGTTATGCCCAAACCGTATAAAACTTCTCGTTTCTGCTGGAGTATAGATTCGAATGAGTGTCTCTGTTCTGTTTTGTT